>NZ_JAENDM010000010.1:0-124068 GCF_019375075.1 Escherichia sp. XD33 | reverse complement strand
TTCGTAATGAATTACGTGTTCACTCTTGAGACTTGGTATTCATTTTTCGTCTTGCGACGTTAAGAATCCGTATCTTCGAGTGCCCACACAGATTGTCTGATAAATTGTTAAAGAGCAGTGCCGCTTTGCTTTTTCTCAGCGGCGCGGGGTGTGCATAATACGCTTTCCCGCTACAGAGTCAAGCATTTATTTTTGCTTTCTCTGCCGGAGTTCTCAGGAGAACCCCGCTGACCCGGCGGCGTGTTTGCCGTTGTTCCGTGTCAGTGGTGGCGCATTATAGGGAGTTATTCCGGCCTGACAAGAGGAAATTTAAAATAATTTTCTGACCGCGCAACATTCAACCAAATCAACCTAAAACTGCCAGTTTTTCGAGCGTTCCGAAGCCGTAACGCTGTAAAACGGGCAATAATTGTTCAGCTTCTGTCGTCATTGCCATACAAAAGGCAATATTCGCATCGGCAGATTTTGCATCCGGAGCTTCATGTTCTAACAACCAGGCCGTTCGGCGAGCAATCGCTGCGCCAGAATCCACCAGCCGGGTTCCCTCTGGCAGCACTTGTAACAGTTCTTCTTGTAGTAGAGGGAAATGGGTGCAACCCAATACAACGGTATCTGGCGGCTCTTTCATTCTTAACCACGGACGTAAGATACGTTTTAGTGCATCCAGAGAAACATCTTCGCCATGTAGCTTCGCTTCAGCCAACTCAACCATCTCTGCCGAGCCCAGCATTTCTATCTGGCATTCATTAGCGAAACGCGCGATCAGCTCATGAGTATAAGAACGTTTAACTGTTCCGCGGGTTGCCAGTAATCCGACAATGCCATTTGCCGTCAGACGTGCAGCAGGTTTAATCGCCGGCACGACACCAACAACCGGGAAGTCGAACTTTTCGCGTAATGCAGGAAGTGAAACGGTACTGGCGGTGTTGCAAGCGACCACAGCCAGCGCAAGGGGATAACGTTCTTGCACCGCGGTGACAATTGCCACCACTCGCTCAACAATAAACGCTTCGCTTTTTTCGCCATACGGGAAAGCGACGTTATCGAAAGCATAAATGTAATGGAGATCCGGTAAGAGATGCCGGATCTCGTCATAGACCGACAACCCACCGACGCCGGAGTCAAACACCAGCACGGTGGGACGTGGTTCAGAAGGTGTAGCTGCCAGACAAGGTGTATTCCCGTCCTGCAGTTTGGTAGCCATAGACTGTCTCATAATCTTTGTCGAACAGGTTGGCTATTTTACCACGAACTGTCAGATGAGAGGTGACCGGATATGCAACCGCAAGATCCCACAAGCTCACACCGCCTAATTTAACTGTATGTGATGAGCCAGAGGTCTCGTCATAAGCGTTGTCGTATCGTTGACCTATATATTGGTAAGAAACGTCCCATTCGAAACCATAAGCTTGTCCAGTCAACTCGTACTTAACCTGCTGTTTTGCCCGACGGTACAGCACTTTATCTGTTTCATCATCGCGCGGGTCAACATATTGTAACGTCAAGCGATGTTCAACAGGACCGGTTGTAATATTTCCCGTCCATTCCAGCCCTTTAATCGTGGCTGATTTCACATTAATGTACTGGTTGACATTATTTATGTTTTTATAATCAATCAGGTTCTGAATTTCATAACGATATCCTGAGAGCCGCCAATCCAGAGTCCCAGTTACCCCCTCAATTCCAATCTCCCACTGTTTAGATTCTTCTGGCTTCAAATTTGGGTTGGCTGCAATACCAGGACCATAAATTGAAGCAAAGCGAGCAGCCCCGTATTGCTGTCCAAGAGAAGGCGAAAGAAAACTGGTACCGTAAGAAAGTGTTGCCTGGTAGCCATCAATAAACTCCCAGCCAGCAGCTGTCTGCCAGGTACCATGCCAGCCAAACTGTTCATCATGATCTTCTCGGCCAGAAGCTTCCAAAGTCACATTGGAAATCTGTTGCTGTCCAGTCAGGTATAACCCGGTGGTATCGCGTTCGTAATCATCTGATTTTGTAATGCTGCTGGACGTCAGTTTTTCCTGTTTCCAATCGATCCCGCCGCTAATTGCACCATGCCCTACCTCAATGCTATTACCCCACTGAATATAACGCTGTTCCATGTCATCCAGGGTGGCATCTCCCGCATAACGACCAAGATTATTTGTGTAGTTATAATTCTTGAGTCGTTGATAGTTAGCAATTAACTGAGACGAATAGATGCCGGAGTTATAGCGTAGGCCAGTATCCCAGGACTGGTTGTAATTCTGAGCTTCTTCGTTGCCAGTAGCAGAACCATACATCGAGCCCTGGTCGTAATCATTATTAGCTGTGTAGCTGTAACCACGGAAGAACCCCGAGAAGTTATCGTTAAACTTATGCTGCAGCCCCCCCCAGAAAAGTTTGTTGCGATATCCATCGCGATCGCTATCACCACTGTATGGTGAGCCAGGCTGAATGTTAAAACCTTTGGTCGTCTGGTAAGCACCTGCTGCTGTTACCATCGTATCGCCAAAACGTTTATTTATTACCCCATCATAGGCTTGATAACCATTTGTACCCATTCCTGCGTTGATCTGAGCTTTCTCATCATTACTCATTGTAATAATGTTCACCACACCTCCGATGGCACCAGAACCATAAACGGCAGAACGCGGCCCACGAATATATTCAACACGCTGTACAAGTGATACCGGGAACTGGCTAATATCAATTGCATTGTCGATACCGGCACGAGCCATCGGCACTCCGTCAATCAACACTAAAACATGGCGCGATTCAGTGCCACGAACATAAAGAGAAGAACTCGTCCCCATTCCACCAGTTTGAGAGATATTTACACCGGGGAGATGACTCATAACATCGTTGAGGTCTTTCGACTGCCAGCGTTGAATATCCTCACGGGTAACAATATCAGTAGGTGCAAGGACAGTATTTACTGGCTGCTGAAAACGGTTAGCAGTAACGACGAGAGTATCCGGGCTGGTATCCTGTGCCCAAGCGGAAAATGCCGTGACGGAACACGCCGTCAGCAGCGAAGCTTTTTTAATCATTGTAAAGCATCCACAATAGAAGAAGGATGCCGCAGGTTTCATCAATATTACGCGATGATGAGAACCAGATGCGACGTTGGCCGGCAGGTCTTCGGGCTTGGAGGGGTATCTAAGATACTAAGAGATGATGACTTCCCACCGAATGGCAGTGTCCGCATAACGCAATCATCGCACCTTTCCTTACCGCTGCGCGTCAGCTCCAGATTCGCACTGGATTCCCTATTAACTCACAGGACCGGCAAGTGGATGCTACAGGTTGTAACAAGTTACTGTCCAGACGTAGCTCACAAATAGGAATTCATCAAGATCTGGACATCTGATGAGCAATCCCTACAATCGCCGCGTACTTTAATTTTTCAGGATACATCATGACCCCCGAACACCTTCCAACAGAACAGTATGAAGCGCAGTTAGCCGAAAAAGTGGTACGTTTGCAAAGTATGATGGCACCGTTTTCTGACCTGGTTCCGGAAGTGTTTCGCTCGCCGGTCAGTCATTACCGGATGCGCGCGGAGTTCCGCATCTGGCACGATGGCGATGACCTGTATCACATCATTTTCGATCAACAAACCAAAAGCCGCATCCGCGTGGATAGCTTCCCCGCCGCCAGTGAACTTATCAACCAGTTGATGACGGCGATGATTGCGGGTGTGCGTAATAATCCCGTTCTGCGCCACAAGTTGTTCCAGATTGATTACCTCACTACGCTGAGTAATCAGGCGGTGGTTTCCCTGCTATACCATAAGAAGCTGGATGATGAGTGGCGTCAGGAAGCGGAGGCCCTGCGCGATGCACTGCGCGCGCAGAATCTGAATGTGCATCTGATTGGTCGGGCAACGAAAACCAAAATCGAGCTGGATCAGGATTACATCGATGAACGTCTGCCGGTCGCAGGGAAAGAGATGATCTACCGTCAGGTAGAAAACAGCTTTACCCAGCCGAACGCGGCGATGAATATTCAGATGCTGGAATGGGCGCTGGACGTAACCAAAGGCTCAAAAGGCGATTTACTGGAGCTGTACTGCGGCAACGGTAACTTTTCATTAGCGCTGGCGCGTAATTTTGATCGGGTATTAGCCACCGAAATCGCTAAGCCGTCGGTTGCTGCTGCGCAATACAACATCGCAGCTAACCATATTGATAACGTACAAATTATTCGTATGGCGGCAGAAGAATTTACTCAGGCGATGAATGGTGTGCGCGAGTTTAACCGCCTGCAAGGGATCGACTTAAAGAGTTATCAGTGCGAAACCATTTTTGTCGACCCACCGCGCAGCGGTCTGGACAGTGAAACCGAGAAAATGGTGCAGGCGTATCCGCGTATTTTGTACATCTCCTGTAACCCGGAAACGTTATGCAAGAATCTGGAAACATTAAGCCAGACGCACAAGGTCGAACGTCTGGCTCTGTTTGATCAGTTCCCCTACACGCACCATATGGAGTGCGGCGTATTACTGACCGCGAAGTAAAACCCATGCCGGATGCGCCAGCATCCGGCATAATACCGATTACTCAGCAACTTCCTGCTTACGGTTACGCATCTTCGCGCCAATCCAGAACACCATAATGACGGAGAGTACTGCCGGGAAGAAGTTAGAGCCGATATCCGGATATTCCGCACGAACTACCGTGCTGTACAGCAGTACGCCGAGAATAAAACAGGCAGCTGCCAGACCCGGCAAGCCTACCGGCATAGTGCGATTAAGATAACGTTGATGCAGGCAGTAAACCGTCAGCACCAGGGAAATAATCGGGAATACAGAAAATGGCACAATGGAGCTAAACAGCGCTGCGAAAGTACCATTAATCGATAAGCCAGCAACTAACGCCAGCAGCAGCGTACCTCTATCTTGATTTGCTTGTTTCATTACTCGTCCTTCACATTTCCCGGAATAATTGCGGTTTTCTCTTGTTCACGGCGATACCAGTAATAAGCCCCTTTCGAAATCATTCGCAGTTGCAGTACCAGTCGCTCTTCTAATTGCCGACGTTGTTCGACGCCGACGTCCAACGCCTCGGCACCCGCACTGAAGACAATTGTCACCATTGCTTCGGCTTGCGCTTCAGTAAACGCACGCGGCATATGGTTTTCGAGTTCCAGATAGTCCGCAAGTTCCGCAATGAAGTGCTGAATTTCACGCGCAACGGCGGCACGAAACGCAGCGGAGGTGCCGGAGCGTTCCCGCAATAATAACCGGAAGGCGTTAGGATTATTACCGATGAACTCCATAAATGTGGAGACCGAGGTGCGGATCACACTCCCGCCTTTGGCGATACGCTGACGCGCCTGGCGCATGAGTTGGCGTAGCATTAAACCGCTCTCATCAACCATGGTCAGACCCAGTTCGTCTACGTCGCGGAAATGCCGATAAAAAGAGGTGGGAGCAATGCCCGCTTCACGCGCCACTTCACGCAAACTCAGGCTGGCGAAGCTGCGTTCAGCACTTAATTGGCTAAATGCGGCTTCCACCAGCGAACGGCGGGTTTTTTCTTTTTGTTGCGCTCTTACGCCCATCACGATGTCTGAATCCTTGCCAAAAGTACTGCTGGCACTATACCAGAGAATGAACATACTGGATTGCTCCAGTATTGTGAATGAACGGTAACGCAATAAAACATATTTACTGCAATTCTTTGGCCGGTTCTTTTACGTACAGCGGAAACCTGCCGCTTAAACGGAGAGTATCGTCGATAAAAATCCAATAAAACGTCAGGGCAAAAGTAAGAAACAGACAAAGCAAAGGCCGCTCAGGATATAGCCAGATAAATGACGGGGATCAATTGGCTTACCCGCGATAAAATGTTACCATTCTGTTGCTTTTATGTATAAGAACAGGTAAGCCCTACCATGCCACATTCCTACGATTACGATGCCATAGTAATAGGTTCCGGCCCCGGCGGCGAAGGCGCTGCAATGGGCCTGGTTAAGCAAGGTGCGCGCGTCGCAGTTATCGAGCGTTATCAAAATGTTGGCGGCGGTTGCACCCACTGGGGCACCATCCCGTCGAAAGCTCTCCGTCACGCCGTCAGCCGCATTATAGAATTCAATCAAAACCCACTTTACAGCGACCATTCCCGACTGCTCCGCTCTTCTTTTGCCGATATCCTTAACCATGCCGATAACGTGATTAATCAACAAACGCGCATGCGTCAGGGATTTTACGAACGTAATCACTGTGAAATATTGCAGGGAAACGCTCGCTTTGTTGACGAGCATACGTTGGCGCTGGATTGCCCGGACGGCAGCGTTGAAACACTAACCGCTGAAAAATTTGTTATTGCCTGCGGCTCTCGTCCATATCATCCAACAGATGTTGATTTCACCCATCCACGCATTTACGACAGCGACTCAATTCTCAGCATGCACCACGAACCGCGCCATGTACTTATCTATGGTGCTGGAGTGATCGGCTGTGAATATGCGTCGATCTTCCGCGGTATGGATGTAAAAGTGGATCTGATCAACACCCGCGATCGCCTGCTGGCATTTCTCGATCAAGAGATGTCAGATTCTCTCTCCTATCACTTCTGGAACAGTGGCGTAGTGATTCGTCACAACGAAGAGTACGAGAAGATCGAAGGCTGTGACGATGGTGTGATCATGCATCTGAAGTCGGGTAAAAAACTGAAAGCTGACTGCCTGCTCTATGCCAACGGTCGCACCGGTAATACCGATTCGCTGGCGTTACAGAACATTGGGCTAGAAACTGACAGCCGCGGACAGCTGAAGGTCAACAGCATGTATCAGACCGCACAGCCACACGTTTACGCGGTGGGCGACGTGATTGGTTATCCGAGCCTGGCGTCGGCGGCCTATGACCAGGGGCGCATTGCCGCGCAGGCGCTGGTAAAAGGCGAAGCCACCGCACATCTGATTGAAGATATCCCTACCGGTATTTACACCATCCCGGAAATCAGCTCTGTGGGCAAAACCGAACAGCAGCTGACCGCAATGAAAGTGCCATATGAAGTGGGCCGCGCCCAGTTTAAACATCTGGCACGCGCACAAATCGTCGGCATGAACGTGGGCACGCTGAAAATTTTGTTCCATCGGGAAACAAAAGAGATTCTGGGTATTCACTGCTTTGGCGAGCGCGCTGCCGAAATTATTCATATCGGTCAGGCGATTATGGAACAGAAAGGTGGCGGCAACACTATTGAGTACTTCGTCAACACCACCTTTAACTACCCGACGATGGCGGAAGCCTATCGGGTAGCTGCGTTAAACGGTTTAAACCGCCTGTTTTAAAACTTTATCGAAATGGCCATCCATTCTTGCGCGGATGGCCTCTGCCAGCTGCTCATAGCGGCTGCGCAGCGGTGAGCCAGGACGATAAACCAGGCCAATAGTGCGGCGTGGTTCCGGCTTAATGCACGGCAGATAAACAACCCCATCGCGTTTGCGCTCCGGCGGCACAGCCAGCGCTGGCAGTAAAGTGATCCCGCTACCTGCCGCCACCATGTTGCGCAGAGTTTCCAGGCTGGTCGCGCGGAAGTGTGTATCTTCATCCGCCCCGGCTTCAAAACAGAAACCCATTGCCTGATCGCGCAAACAGTGACCATCTTCCAGCATCAGCAGTTTTTCCCCTGCCAGATCGGCCATCGGTACGCATTCGCGGTTCGCCCACGGGTGATCTTCATAGATAGCCAGCAACATTGGCTCATCAAACAACGGCACTTCAATGAATGCTTCGCTCTCTTTCACCAGCGCGAGGATCACGCAATCGAGTTTGCCGCTGTCCAGTTGCGCCAGTAACTGGTGGGTCTGTGCTTCATGCAGATACATTTCCAGCTTTGGAAAGGTCTGGTGCAGCATAGGGATAATATGCGGTAGCAGGTACGGTCCAACTGTGGGAATCAAACCAATGTGCAGCGGTCCGGACATCGTCTCGCCCTGCTGGCTTGCCATCTCTTTAAGGACTTTCACCTCACGCAGCACGGTACGCGCCTGATCCACCAGCAGCATTCCCGCCTGGGTGAACAACACTTTACGGCTGGTCCGCTCCAGCAACATCACGCCCAGCTCATCTTCCAGCTTACGAATTTGCCCGCTAAGCGTCGGCTGGCTAACGTGGCAGGAATCTGCCGCACGCCGAAAATGGCGGTGTTCAGCCAATGCCACCAGGTACTCAAGATCACGAATATTCATTATCCATCCTCCATCGCCACGATAGTTCATGGCGATAGGTAGAATAGCAATGAACGATTATCCCTATCAAGCATTCTGACTGATAATTGCTCACAGAAACGGAGCGGCACCTCTTTTAACCCTTGAAGTCACTGCCCGTTTCGAGAGTTTCTCAACTCGAATAACTAAAGCCAACGTGAACTTTTGCGGATCTCCAGGATCCGCTTTTTTTTGCCATAAAAAAGCCCGGCGATAAGCCAGGCTCAAATTTATACATATAAATGTTCTTACCCTAACCGAGCCTGCGCAAAAGCAATCGCCTGCGCCACCTGCTGCGGTGAGACGCCGCCTTTTGCCGCACGCTTGTCGAGGCACGATTGCAGCGACAGAATCGGATAGACATCTTCGTCAATCACCTGACTGAATTTCTGCAACTCACTGAGCGGCAGATCTTCCAGCGGTTTGCCCTGACGAATGGCTTCCACCACCGCTTCACCAACAATATGGTGCGCCTCGCGGAACGGTACGCCTTTCGCCACCAGATAATCCGCCAGTTCGGTGGCGTTGGCGTAACCCTGCTGAGCCGCTTCCTGGCAACGTGGACGTTTCACCTGAATGCCGTCCAGCACCAGCGCCGCCATATGCAGGCAGTCCAGCCAGGTATCGAGCGCGTCGAACAGACCTTCTTTGTCTTCCTGCATATCTTTGTTGTAAGCCAGCGGCAAACCTTTCAGCGTCATCATCATGCCGGTTAACGCCCCCTGCACCCGGCCGCATTTACCGCGAATCAGCTCCAGCGCATCCGGGTTTTTCTTCTGCGGCATTAATGATGAACCGGAAGTCACGCGGTCAGAAAGCTCCACAAACCCCGCTTCGCCGGTGTTAAAGAAAATCAGATCTTCAGCAAAACGCGACAGATGCACCATGCCGATAGCGGCAGCAGAAAGCAGTTCCAACACATGGTCACGGTCAGAAACGCTGTCGAGACTGTTACGGGTCGCCGAAGCAAAGCCCAGCCAGCCTGCTAACTGTTCACGGTCGATTTCATAGGCCGTTCCCGCCAGCGCGCCACAGCCTAGCGGGCTGACATCCAGACGCTTAAGCGCATCCTGCAAACGGCTTTCATCACGCGCCAGCATCTCAACATAGGCCAGGCACCAGTGCGCGAACGTCACCGGCTGGGCGCGTTGCAGGTGAGTGTAACCTGGCATTACCGCGTCCTGATTGTTTTGTGCGGTTTCCACCAGCGCCGATTGCAGCTGCCGGTTAGCCGTCAGTAACTCGCTAACGGTATCTTTGCACCACAGTTTCAGGTCAGTCGCTACCTGATCATTACGGCTACGCCCGGTATGCAGCTTTTTGCCTAACTGGCCCACTTTGTCGATCAGTTTGCCTTCCACCCAGCTATGGATATCTTCGGCGTCGCTTTCAAGGATTTGTTGTGGCCTGGCGCGAACATCTTCCAGCAACACGTTCAGCGCCTCTTCCAGTTGCGCCTGCTCTTCTGCGGTTAACACGCCTACCGTGACCAGGGCTTTGGACCAGGCCACAGAGCCAACAATATCCTGCTCCGCCAGACGGTAATCAAAGCGCAGTGAGTCGTTGAATTGTTTGAACCGTTGATCTGCTGCCTGGGTAAAACGCCCGCCCCAAAGTGCCATAACTCTGTTTCCTTATTTTGAAATTCAATGCCGGAAAGCTGCGCCTCCGGCCAACAAAACTTAAGCTAAAATCCGCGTACCCATCGGCATACCGTTAAACAGTGCCGGAAGCTGCTCCGCATGACGCCAGGAGGCGATATCTACCGGACGGCCCAGCGTGCGGGCCGCATCCAGCGCCGCGTTCACTTTCACTATCATGCCGTCAGTAATAATGCCCTGCTCAATCAGTTGTTCTGCTTTCGCGGCGGTCATTTCGGCAATGCGTTGCCCTTTGCCGTCGAGAATGCCGCTGACGTCGGAGAGCAAAATCAGATCCGCGCCCAGCGTTGCCGCCAGCGCCGTTGCCGCCTGGTCGGCATTGACGTTCATCAGTTGCCCTTCGTCTGTTACGCCAATGGAGCTGACCACCGGCAGATAACCGTTCTCCAGCAAGGAGTTGATAAGCTTAGGCGAACCTGGCTGCGCCAGTCCAACATGACCTAACTCTTCATCAAGCTGGGTCACTTTGACGCTGTCGCCGTCACCGAGAAACAAACCTACGGCCGCAATCTGATGTTTCTTCGCCCATGCCAACAGGGTTTTATTTGCCGTTCCCGCCAGTGCTCCGGTGATAATGTCTATCTGATCAGCAGGCGTCACCCGCAGGCCGTTTTTCTTTTTCACCGGCAGATTCAGCCCTTTCATCAGCTCATCCACCACGCAACCGCCGCCGTGCACAATCACCAGCGGACGCTGATGTGACTCACGATAATTCACCAGTGCGCTAAACAGACGTTCCAGCGCCTCTTCACTATCCAGCAGTACGCCGCCCAGTTTGATAATTAATGGATTCATCATTGCACCCTTAAATAAGAGACTGCGTTTCCGCATAGCCGAAACGAATATTGGCGCACTGTACCGCTTGTGCCGCCGCGCCTTTCAGTAAGTTGTCTTCGGTCGCCACAATAATCAGATGCTCGCCCTGAACGGCAAACCCGATATCGCAAAATGGCAGCCCAACGACATTTTTCAGCGCCGGAACGCCTTTGTCATACAGCCGCACCAGCGGTTTATGGGCATACGCCTGCTGTAACACTTGCGCGACTTGCGCCTGGGTCACACCCGATTTCAGGCGGCAGGTAATGGTTTCGAGAATGCCGCGCGGGAAATTGCCCAGATGTGGGGTGAAGATAACGTCAGCACCGAGGTGTGTGGCGATCTCTGGTTGATGGCGATGAGTAAAGACGCCATACGGTTGCAGGCTAACTTCACAAAAGCTGTTTGAAATGGCCGCTTTACGCCCTGCACCGCTCACGCCGCTGGTGGCGTTGATCACCGGCCACTGATTGAGGTCAAGAAGATCGGCATCAATCAACGGTTTCAGCGCCAGCTGTGCCGCCGTCGGATAACAGCCCGGCACCGCAATCAAATTCGCTTCTTTTAATTTATTACCGCACCACTCCGCCAGACCGTAGGCTGCCTGTTCCAACAGTTCCGGGTATTGATGGGTAAAGCCGTAATATTTTTCATAGAAGGTGGCGTCGTTAACACGAAACGCGCCGGAAAGGTCGAACACCACGCAGCCCGCTTCAAGAAACTGCGGCGCTAAATCGTGGCTAACTTCATGGGCGGTGGCGAGAAACACTACGTCCACCCCTGGGCTAAACTCGCTGATATCCGACATCGGCTGCAACGGCAGATCAACGATGCCTTTTAGCTGCGGATGCAAATCGGAGATTAACTTTCCCGCATCATTGCTTTGCGCTGAAACAGTCAAAGCGGTTATGTTCATATGCGGATGGCGATTTACATAGGTCACTAGCTCTGCGCCAGCGTAGCCGCTGGCACCCACAATCAGCGTATTCAACATCGGGGCTATTCACCTTCTTATGTCTGGTTGCCAGGTTAAACGTAAAACATTCACCTTACGGCTGGTGGGTTTTATTACGCTCAACGTTAGTGTATTTTTATTCATAAATACTGCATGAATATTGATACTATCATGACCAGAGGTGTGTCAACAATGAAAAACAAATTACCGCCATTTATCGAGATTTACCGCGCTCTGATTGCCACACCTTCAATAAGCGCCACGGAAGAGGCACTCGATCAAAGCAATGCAGATTTAATCACTCTGCTGGCGGACTGGTTTAAAGATTTGGGCTTCAATGTGGAAGTGCAGCCTGTTCCAGGAACTCGCAACAAATTCAATATGCTGGCAAGTATCGGACAGGGGGCTGGCGGCTTGTTGCTGGCGGGGCATACCGATACGGTGCCATTTGATGACGGTCGCTGGACGCGCGATCCGTTTACACTGACGGAGCATGACGGCAAGCTTTACGGCTTAGGCACCGCCGACATGAAAGGCTTTTTTGCGTTTATCCTTGATGCGCTACGCGATGTCGACGTCACGAAACTGAAAAAACCGCTCTACATTCTGGCGACTGCTGATGAAGAAACCAGTATGGCCGGAGCGCGTTATTTTGCCGAAACTACCGCCCTGCGCCCGGATTGCGCCATCATTGGCGAACCGACGTCACTACAACCGGTACGCGCACATAAAGGTCATATCTCTAACGCCATCCGTATTCAGGGCCAGTCGGGGCACTCCAGCGATCCAGCACGCGGAGTTAACGCTATCGAACTAATGCACGACGCCATCGGGCATATTTTGCAATTGCGCGATAACCTGAAAGAACGTTATCACTACGAAGCGTTTACCGTGCCATACCCTACGCTCAACCTCGGGCATATTCACGGTGGCGACGCTTCTAACCGTATTTGCGCTTGCTGTGAGTTGCATATGGATATTCGTCCGCTGCCTGGCATGACACTCAATGAACTTAATGGTTTGCTCAACGATGCATTGGCTCCGGTGAGCGAACGCTGGCCGGGTCGTCTGACGGTCGACGAGCTGCATCCGCCGATCCCTGGCTATGAATGCCCACCGAATCATCAACTGGTTGAAGTGGTTGAGAAATTGCTCGGAGCAAAAACCGAAGTGGTGAATTACTGTACCGAAGCGCCGTTTATTCAAACGTTATGCCCTACGCTGGTGCTCGGTCCGGGTTCCATCAATCAAGCTCATCAGCCTGATGAATATCTGGAGACGCGGTTTATTAAACCCACCCGTGAGTTGATTATCCAGGTAATTCACCATTTTTGCTGGCATTAAAACGTAGGCCGGATAAGGCGCTCGCGCCGCATCCGGCACCGTTGCCAAACTCCTGTGCCGCAATAATGTCGGATGCGATGCTTGCGCATCTTATCCGACCTACACCTTTGGTGTTATGTATGGCGATTTTTTAACATTTCCATAAGTTACGCTTATTTAAAGCGTCGTGAATTTAATGGCGTAAATTCCTGCTATTTATTCGTTTGCTGAAGCGATTTCGCAGCATTTGACGTCACCGCTTTTACGTGGCTTTATAAAAGACGACGAAAAGCAAAGCCCGAGCATATTCGCGCCAATGCGACGTGAAGGATACAGGGCTATCAAACGATAAGATGGGGTGTCTGGGGTAATATGAACGAACAATATTCCGCATTGCGTAGTAATGTCAGTATGCTCGGCAAAGTGCTGGGAGAAACCATCAAGGATGCGTTGGGAGAACACATTCTTGAACGCGTAGAAACTATCCGTAAGTTGTCGAAATCTTCACGCGCTGGCAATGATGCTAACCGCCAGGAGTTGCTCACCACCTTACAAAATTTGTCGAACGACGAGCTGCTGCCCGTTGCGCGTGCGTTTAGTCAGTTCCTGAACCTGGCCAACACCGCCGAGCAATACCACAGCATTTCGCCGAAAGGCGAAGCTGCCAGCAACCCGGAAGTGATCGCCCGCACCCTGCGTAAACTGAAAAACCAGCCGGAACTGAGCGAAGACACCATCAAAAAAGCAGTGGAATCGCTGTCGCTGGAACTGGTCCTCACGGCTCACCCAACCGAAATTACCCGTCGTACACTGATCCACAAAATGGTGGAAGTGAACGCCTGTTTAAAACAGCTCGATAACAAAGATATCGCTGACTACGAACACAACCAGCTGATGCGTCGCCTGCGCCAGTTGATCGCCCAGTCATGGCATACCGATGAAATCCGTAAGCTGCGTCCAAGCCCGGTAGATGAAGCCAAATGGGGCTTTGCCGTAGTGGAAAACAGCCTGTGGCAAGGCGTACCAAATTACCTGCGCGAACTGAACGAACAACTGGAAGAGAACCTCGGCTACAAACTGCCCGTCGAATTTGTTCCGGTCCGTTTTACTTCGTGGATGGGCGGCGACCGCGACGGCAACCCGAACGTCACTGCCGATATCACCCGCCACGTCCTGCTACTCAGCCGCTGGAAAGCCACCGATTTGTTCCTGAAAGATATTCAGGTGCTGGTTTCTGAACTGTCGATGGTTGAAGCGACCCCTGAACTGCTGGCGCTGGTTGGCGAAGAAGGTGCCGCAGAACCGTATCGCTATCTGATGAAAAACCTGCGTTCTCGCCTGATGGCGACACAGGCATGGCTGGAAGCGCGCCTGAAAGGCGAAGAACTGCCAAAACCAGAAGGCCTGCTGACACAAAACGAAGAACTGTGGGAACCGCTCTACGCTTGCTACCAGTCACTTCAGGCGTGTGGCATGGGTATTATCGCCAACGGCGATCTGCTCGACACCCTGCGCCGCGTGAAATGTTTCGGCGTACCGCTGGTCCGTATTGATATCCGTCAGGAGAGCACGCGTCATACCGAAGCGCTGGGCGAGCTGACCCGCTACCTCGGTATCGGCGACTACGAAAGCTGGTCAGAGGCCGACAAACAGGCGTTCCTGATCCGCGAACTGAACTCCAAACGTCCGCTTCTGCCGCGCAACTGGCAACCAAGCGCCGAAACGCGCGAAGTGCTCGATACCTGCCAGGTGATTGCCGAAGCACCGCAAGGCTCCATTGCCGCCTACGTGATCTCGATGGCGAAAACGCCGTCCGACGTACTGGCTGTCCACCTGCTGCTGAAAGAAGCGGGTATCGGGTTTGCGATGCCGGTTGCTCCGCTGTTTGAAACCCTCGATGATCTGAACAACGCCAACGATGTCATGACCCAGCTGCTCAATATTGACTGGTATCGTGGCCTGATTCAGGGCAAACAGATGGTGATGATTGGCTATTCCGACTCAGCAAAAGATGCGGGAGTGATGGCAGCTTCCTGGGCGCAATATCAGGCACAGGATGCATTAATCAAAACCTGCGAAAAAGCGGGTATTGAGCTGACGTTGTTCCACGGTCGCGGCGGTTCCATTGGTCGCGGCGGCGCACCTGCTCATGCGGCGCTGCTGTCACAACCGCCAGGAAGCCTGAAAGGTGGCCTGCGCGTGACTGAACAGGGCGAGATGATCCGCTTTAAATATGGTCTGCCAGAAATCACCGTCAGCAGCCTGTCGCTGTACACCGGGGCGATTCTGGAAGCCAACCTGCTGCCACCACCTGAGCCGAAAGAGAGCTGGCGTCGCATTATGGATGAACTGTCAGTCATCTCCTGCGATCTCTACCGTGGCTACGTACGTGAAAACAAAGATTTTGTGCCTTACTTCCGCTCCGCTACGCCGGAACAAGAATTGGGCAAACTGCCGTTGGGTTCACGTCCGGCGAAACGTCGCCCAACCGGCGGCGTCGAGTCACTACGCGCCATTCCGTGGATCTTCGCCTGGACGCAAAACCGTCTGATGCTCCCCGCCTGGCTGGGTGCAGGTACGGCGCTGCAAAAAGTGGTCGAAGACGGCAAACAGAGCGAGCTGGAGGCTATGTGCCGCGATTGGCCATTCTTCTCGACGCGTCTCGGCATGCTGGAGATGGTCTTCGCCAAAGCAGACCTGTGGCTGGCGGAATACTATGACCAACGCCTGGTAGACAAAGCACTGTGGCCGTTAGGTAAAGAGTTACGCAACCTGCAAGAAGAAGACATCAAAGTGGTGCTGGCGATTGCCAACGATTCCCATCTGATGGCCGATCTGCCGTGGATTGCAGAGTCTATTCAGCTACGGAATATTTACACCGACCCGCTGAACGTATTGCAGGCCGAGTTGCTGCACCGCTCCCGCCAGGCAGAAAAAGAAGGCCAGGAACCGGATCCTCGCGTCGAACAAGCGTTAATGGTCACTATTGCCGGGATTGCGGCAGGTATGCGTAATACCGGCTAATCTTCCTCTTCTGCAAACCCTCGTGCTTTTGCGCGAGGGTTTTCTGAAATACTTCTGTTCTAACACCCTCGTTTTCAATATATTTCTGTCTGCATTTTATTCAAATTCTGAATATACCTTCAGATATCCTTAAGGAATTGTCGTTACATTCGGCGATATTTTTTCAAGACAGGTTCTTACTATGCATTCCACAGAAGTCCAGGCTAAACCTCTTTTTAGCTGGAAAGCCCTGGGTTGGGCACTGCTCTACTTTTGGTTTTTCTCTACTCTGCTACAGGCCATTATTTACATCAGTGGTTATAGTGGCACTAACGGCATTCGCGACTCGCTGTTATTCAGTTCGCTGTGGTTGATCCCGGTATTCCTCTTTCCGAAGCGGATTAAAATTATTGCCGCAGTAATCGGCGTGGTGCTATGGGCGGCCTCTCTGGCGGCGCTGTGCTACTACGTCATCTACGGTCAGGAGTTCTCGCAGAGCGTTCTGTTTGTGATGTTCGAAACCAACACCAACGAAGCCAGCGAGTATTTAAGCCAGTATTTCAGCCTGAAAATTGTGCTTATCGCGCTGGCCTATACGGCGGTGGCAGTTCTGCTGTGGACACGCCTGCGCCCGGTCTATATTCCAAAGCCGTGGCGTTATGTTGTCTCTTTTGCCCTGCTTTATGGCTTGATTCTGCATCCGATCGCCATGAATACGTTTATCAAAAACAAGCCGTTTGAGAAAACGTTGGACAACCTGGCCTCGCGTATGGAGCCTGCCGCACCGTGGCAATTCCTGACCGGCTATTATCAGTATCGTCAGCAACTAAACTCGCTAACAAAGCTACTGAATGAAAATAATGCCTTGCCGCCGCTGGCTAATTTCAAAGATAAATCGGGTAACGAACCGCGCACCTTAGTGCTGGTGATTGGCGAGTCAACCCAGCGTGGACGCATGAGTCTGTACGGTTATCCGCGTGAAACCACGCCGGAGCTGGATGCGCTGCATAAAACCGATCCGAATCTGACCGTGTTTAATAACGTGGTTACGTCTCGTCCGTACACCATTGAAATCCTGCAACAGGCGCTGACCTTTGCCAATGAAAAGAACCCGGACCTGTATCTGACGCAGCCGTCGCTGATGAACATGATGAAACAGGCGGGTTATAAAACCTTCTGGATCACCAACCAGCAGACGATGACCGCCCGCAATACCATGCTGACGGTATTTTCGCGCCAGACCGACAAGCAGTACTACATGAACCAGCAACGTACGCAGAGTGCGCGTGAATACGACACCAACGTGCTGAAGCCGTTCCAGGATGTGCTGAATGACCCTGCGCCGAAGAAACTGATCATCGTTCATCTGCTGGGTACGCATATCAAATACAAATACCGCTACCCGGAAAATCAGGGCAAGTTTGATGGCAATACCGATCATGTTCCGCCAGGATTAAGCGCAGAAGAGCTGGAATCATATAACGATTATGACAACGCTAACCTGTATAACGATCATGTGGTTGCCAGCCTGATTAAAGACTTTAAAGCGGCAGACCCGAACGGATTCCTGGTTTACTTCTCTGACCACGGTGAAGAGGTTTACGACACGCCGCCTCATAAAACCCAGGGGCGTAATGAGGACAACCCGACGCGTCATATGTACACCATTCCGTTCCTGCTGTGGACGTCGGAAAAATGGCAAGCGACTCATCCCCGTGATTTCTCACAGGATGTCGATCGTAAATACAGCCTGGCGGAACTGATCCACACCTGGTCAGATTTGGCGGGCTTATCTTACGACGGTTACGATCCAACCCGTTCAGTGGTGAATCCGCAGTTCAAAGAAACTACCCGCTGGATTGGTAACCCGTACAAGAAAAACGCGCTGATCGATTACGACACACTGCCGTATGGCGATCAGGTGGGTAATCAGTAATTATCAGCCAGGCGCTATTTGCCGGATGCGACGCTTGACGCGTCTTATCCGGCCTACAGATCGCGGCGGTAGGCTGGATAAGGCGTTTACGCCACATCCGGCAATACAACTGCCGCAATGTTTACATCAAACTCCCCTCAGGCCACACTTTTCAGGTGGCCTTTTTTAATAATGCCAGTTACTGTTTTCCCGTCTACATACCTAAGGGAATAACATGTATCACGACGTCAGCTATCTGCTCTCCCGCCTGATCAACGGCCCGCTGTCCCTGCGCCAGATTTACTTTGCCAGCAGTAACGGCCCGGTGCCCGATCTTGCGTATCAGGTCGATTTTCCACGGCTGGAAATTGTGCTGGAAGGTGAGTTTGTTGATACCGGCGCTGGAGCAACGTTAGTTCCCGGCGATGTGCTGTACGTTGCCGCTGGTGGCTGGAATTTCCCACAATGGAAAACACCCGCTACCACCTTTAGCGTGCTGTTTGGCAAACAGCAACTCGGCTTCAGCGTCGTGCAATGGGATGGCAAACAATATCAAAATCTGGCGAAGCAACACGTCGCCCGGCGCGGCCCACGCATAGGTTCTTTTCTGCTACAAACGCTCAATGAAATGCAAATGCAGCCGCAGGAGCAGCAAACGGCAAGGCTTATCGTCGCCAGCCTGCTTAGCCACTGCCGCGATTTGCTTGGCAGCCAAATCCAGACCGCCTCACGCAGCCAGGCACTATTTGAAGCTATTCGCGATTATATCGACGAACGCTATGCCTCCGCGCTTACCCGCGAATCTGTTGCGCAGGCGTTTTATATTTCGCCAAATTACCTCTCGCACCTGTTTCAAAAAACGGGGGCCATTGGTTTTAACGAATACCTGAATCACACGCGACTGGAGCACGCTAAGACGTTATTGAAAGGCTATGACCTGAAGGTAAAAGAAGTGGCGCACGCCTGCGGCTTTGTCGACAGCAACTACTTCTGCCGTCTGTTTCGTAAAAACACCGAACGCTCGCCGTCGGAATATCGTCGGCAGTACCACAGCCAACTGACAGAAAAACCGACTACTCCAGAATAAGATGGGTTTGCTGCGGCGCAGAAAGCACTTTGCGCACCGCGCTCATTACCCGCTGCGGCTCACGCAGGAATGCGTAGATGCTGCATTGCACATAGCGGCAATGTTCAAATCGCTCGGCACCGGCAAGCTCGATATCCGTAATCAACAGAGCAACATCCGCCCGACGGATATCCTCGTCCGCTAAACGATTCTCCGTTCCCAGCGCGCCCTGAGTTTCAATGCTGACTCCCCACTTCTCTAACAGGCACAACTTTTCCAGCCGTTCCGCCGCCATATAAGTATGCGCCACGCCACTGACGCAGGCGGTTACTGCCACCAGGTATGCCATTTTAACCTCCCACGGTAACCTGAAATCCGGCCCGTTCTGCCATTTCGCGCATCGTTGTCACATCGGCTGACGACGGCGCAGGCACCTCTTTCATCGACCATGTTTTCCCCAGCAGGCGGTATTTCGGTTCGCCGTACTGATGAAACGGTAACAGATGGATCTGCCTGATTTTCAGCGGGATCAGTACATCCAGCGCCTGCTGCATATTCTCCCGGCTGAGCGTGAAACCAGGGATCAACGGTAAACGCGGGATCACGTTGACACCCTCACTCACCAGCAAACGCAGATTCTCCAGCACGCGTGGCAGGTTCATCTTCACCACATCCCGCGCCTGAGTCGCGTCCATAATTTTTAAATCGAACAGCACTTCATCGCACAATTTCGCCAGCGGTAACAGCTTGCTTGCTGGCGCGTCTCCGGCAGTTTCAATGGCGCATGACACACCCCACAGCCGCAGTCGCTGTAAAAAACGGGTAGCAAACTCCGCCTGCATTAACACTTCGCCGCCAGAAAGCGTGACGCCGCCGCCGGACGTGCGAAAAAAAATGTCATCTTTCATCACTTCCCGTTCCAGAGCGTCAAGGCTGATATCGCGACCAATCCGTTCAAACGCCCCGGAGGGGCATTCATCCGCATCACGCAAACATTTCGCACAGTGCAGACATTTCGCCTCTCTGCGTACCGTCTGGATTTTGCCGGAGATCGACTCCGGATTAGCACACCACGGGCAAAGATGCGGACAGCCTTTAAAAAAGACCACCGTACGAATGCCCTCACCGTCATTCAGTGAATAACGCTGAATGTTGAAAATGCGCGCCACATCATTGCGGCGCGTTTCCACAACGTTACAGCTGATGCGCTGTCCGGCGGATGATGTCATCCTGGATCTCCTTCGACAGTTCGACAAAGAAGGCGCTGTATCCGGCAACGCGCACCACCAGCCCGGCATAATCTTGTGGGCGCTGTTGCGCTTCCCGCAACGTGTCGGCGTTCACCACGTTAAACTGAATATGTTGTAACTTAAGCTGGGTAAACGCCCGTAAGAAGTCGGCCAGTTTGCGTAATCCCGCTTCACCTTCCAGGGTCGCCGGAGTGAATTTCACGTTCAGCAATGTACCGTTAGACAGCAGTGTGTTATCGAGCTTACTGACTGACTTCAGTACCGCCGTTGGCCCTTGTGCGTCCTGACCCAGCATAGGTGACAAGCCGCCGTCTGCCAGCTGTTCTCCGGCAAAACGACCGTCTGGCGTCGCGCCAACCACCGATCCCAACGGAACGTGAGCAGAAACGGTATACGATCCCGGCGTGAAGTAGCCGCCGCGCGGGTTCTGGTATTTTTCCACTTCTTTGCAGTAGTGGCGCAACAGTTCGGCGCTAATGTTATCCACCTCGTCGATATCGTTACCGTATTTCTCAAAGCGGTTAATTAAGCGAGCGCGGACTTTTTCGCCTTCTGGCGTTGCAAAGTTGGCTTTTAATACCGACAGCAATTCGTCAAAACTTAAACGCTGTTGATCAAAAACCATCCCTTTCAACGCATGGAGAGAATCGCTCAGGTTGGCGATACCGATCCCCTGTACGCCGGAGAAGTTATAACGCGCGCCGCCATCGGTAATATCGCGGCCTTTTTCCAGACAATCGCTGATAAAAGACGAGAGCAGCGGTACAGGTGCCCAGTCGCGATGGCCGATATCGCAAATATTACTGCCTTCAACCATCAGGGTGATGTAGTGGCTGATCTTGGCACGGATCTGTTCCAGTAAACCTTCATAAGTCAGCGCGGCATTGCCTTCATTTTCATGCAGGCAGATTTCCATCACTTTCAGCAGGTTAAACATCGCGATGTCATGCAAGCCGTAGGTTCTGCCGGGAATAGATAATTCCACACAGCCCACTACGGAATAGTCGCGCGCATCTTCCAGCGAAACGCCACGGTTGAGGAACGCTGGCACCACCACTTCATCGTTAAAGATTTGCGGAATACCGGTGCCGAGGCGAATGGTTTCGGCGGTTTTCATCAGGAACGGCGTGTCGATCAAGGCGTTAGTGCGCACGCCGAGGTTCGGTTGCGGTAATTGCACGCTTTGATAGGCGTCAAGGCAAAGGAACGAAAGCACGTTCACCGCGCTACGTCCGTTCTCGGTTAACCCGCCGAGCAGTGCGGTATAGCCGGTCGGGAAACCGGCGAAATAACGCGCGCTGCTGGTGGAGCGCAACAGCACGATGTCGTTGCATTTCACCCATAAAGATTCGAGCAGTTCTTTCAGGAACGCCGCATCTTCGCCCTGGGTTAATGATGTCTGATAGAACGGCAACATATACTGGTCGAAGCGCCCCAACGATAGCGAACTGGCGTTGGATTCGTATTGCAGAATGATGTTCATGTACCAGAATAACTGGCACGCCTGCCAGAACGTCTGCGGCTTATGTTGCGCGTTATGGCGGGAGATCTCCGCAATAGTCAGCAGCTCTTCGCGACGCTGGGCATCTGTGCAGTTTGCCGCCATCGTTTCCGCCAGTTCGGCGTAACGCAAAATGTGTTTCTGCGAGGCTTCCAGCAGTAACAGCGCTGCCTGATAAAAGTGATTCTCCGGCTGTTGCTGACAATGTTGCTGCATCTGTGCTACCAGCTCCCCCAGCCCGTGATTCAGCAGGCGTGGGTAATCAATAATAATGTGCCCCTGGCCTTTATCTGTCTGGTTGATGCTGAAAATCTGCGTGCTGGTCGCGGCTTTTACTTCATCTGTCATCTGCCCGTTGATGAAATCTTTCATCGAACGTTTTTCCCAGTACGGGAACAACTCTTCGCGGTAGATACGTTTATCTTCTTCGCTGATAGCAAAGCGGTCCTGCGGACGCGTCGGGAATTGATCCAGCTCTTTCAGCAGCCAGTAAGGGTCCATTTCCGGCGACATAATCCCGGCGCGCGGTTTTACGGTGCGGTTACCGGCAATCAGTTCTTCATCACGAATCGAAATTTCAACATGTTCAAGGATATACGCTGTTGCTTTCGCCCGGCGCAATATCACCGGTTCGCCTTCGGTTTGCCGATGGCTGGCGGTATAAAGCAGCGCCCGCTCCAGCGAGATTTCACGGGTATTGGCAAACAGTGCAGTTTTGAGGCGAGAGATACGATTCGTCATGAGGAACTCCTGTGGGAAAGCGAACCCGCCCTTACGGGCGGGATAAGAACTTAAGCGGTTTGCGCCAGGTGAGCTTCAATTTTGCTCATAATGGCATCAGCACGTTTTACCGCATCGCTGATGTTGACGCGCACGATGGTCTTGCCAGCAAAACGCTCTTCAAACTTGATGCCGATATCTTTAGTCAGAATCACCATATCGGCGCTCGCCACGTCTTCCGCAGTCAGTTCATTTTCCAGACCAATTGAGCCCTGGGTTTCTACTTTCACTTCCCAGCCTTTCGCTTTCGCGGCACTTTCCAGCGCTTCTGCTGCCATATAGGTATGGGCAACACCTGAAGGACATGCGGTTACTGCAATAATTTTCGTCATGGCTTGTTCCTCAATTAATTAATTTCAAAATCCAAATCCAGGTCGTCTTCTTTTTCATCAGTCGAAGACCCATTTTTACGCGCCAGACTTTTCAGCACGTTCACACAAACAGCCGTCACCACTGCTCCGACAGCCACTGCTGCGATATAACCCAGCTTGCCTTCAACCACCGGCAGCACAATCAGACCACCCCAGCCTGCATAGCACTGCGCACCGACCAGCGCCGCAGTTACTGCACCACAAACTGAACCGACCATGATGGAAGGAATGACACGCAGCGGATCGGCAGCGGCGAAAGGAATCGCCCCTTCAGTAACGCCAACACAGCCCATCACCAGTGCCGCTTTGCCGGTTTCGCGCTCTTCTGCGGAGAAATTTTTACGACCAATCAGCGTCGCCAGCCCCATCCCCAGCGGCGGGATACAAATACCCACGGCAGCGATGGCCACCACGGTATAAACACCCTGAGCAACGCAAATCAGCATGAAGGCATAGGCCACTTTGTTAACCGGACCGCCCATATCGAACGCCAGCATCAGACCCATGATCACCGCCAGCATAACAATGCTGCCCTGCTGCATCCCCTGAAGCCACTGAGTCAGGCTGTTGGTCAACGCCCCTACAGGCTCGCCCAAGCCCCACATCATGATGCCTGCGGTAATCAGTGTGCCGACGATAGGAATAATGAAGATAGGCATCACCGAGCGCAGAACTTTATGCACCGGAATTTTCTTCAGGTAATGCACCACGATGCCGCCGATAATCCCGGCGATCAGCGCACCAAAGAAGCCCGCACCAAAGCTGTTACCAACCCAGGCACCGATAGCGCACGGAGCCAGCGCAGAACGCTCTGCAATGGAGTAACCAATGTAAGCGGCGAGGAAAGGCACCATCAGCGTCAAACCCGCAACGCCGATATCAAACAGTTTTTTCAGATTCGGATCGGCTACGGCATCCGGCACTGCGCCTTTGCCATACAACATGACGGAAACCGCCAGCAAAATACCGCCCGATACCACGAAGGGAATCATGTGTGAAACGCCCGTCATTAAATGCTGACGGGTATTTTTCAGGATCTGCACCAACTCATTCATAAGCTGCTCCCGGGCTTGCAAAAGCCCATGTCCATATTTTTGATGGAGGAAACAATAGGCAATCGCAGGCGGAGCAAACAGTGGATAAAAAGGCCATTTACTGGACTTTTGTAATATCAGTACAAAAATGCGATCCGCCTCATAACTCGCGATAATCCGGAAGCATGCCGCAAAACGGCGTCTTGTGAGACGCGTCGCAAATTGACGGTTACATTACATTTGTCCAGCTTTTGGCAGATTTGTCACATGGCAGGCCGTTGCCGTGCGCTCTTATCCTGTAAACAGAAAACCGTACCGGGAGAGAGGCAATGGCCCTGATTGTGGAATTTATTTGTGAGCTACCTAACGGCGTACATGCACGTCCGGCAAGCCACGTTGAAACGCTGTGTAATACTTTTTCATCACAAATTGAGTGGCATAACCTGCGCACTGACCGTAAAGGCAACGCCAAAAGCGCCCTGGCGCTGATTGGCACCGACACGCTGGTGGGCGATAATTGCCAGTTACTGATTTCCGGGGCCGACGAACAGGAAGCGCACCAGCGTTTAAGCCAATGGCTGCGCGATGAATTCCCCCACTGCGATGCGCCGCTGGCGGAAGTTAAATCTGACGAACTGGAACCACTGCCGGTTTCATTGACCAATCTGAATCCGCAAATTATCCGCGCCCGCACCGTGTGCAGCGGTAGCGCAGGCGGCATTCTGACGCCGATCTCTTCTTTAGATCTCAATGCGCTGAGTAATCTTCCCGCTGCCAAAGGCGTTGACGCCGAACAATCCGCACTGGAAAACGGCCTGACACTGGTATTGAAAAACATTGAGTTTCGTCTGCTGGATAGCGACGGTGCTACCAGCGCGATTCTGGAAGCGCACCGATCCCTGGCTGGCGATACTTCCCTGCGCGAACATTTACTGGCAGGCGTCAGCGCCGGATTAAGCTGCGCCGAAGCGATTGTCGCCAGTGCGAATCACTTTTGCGAAGAGTTCGCCCGTTCCAGCAGCAGCTACCTGCAAGAACGTGCCCTGGACGTACGCGACGTCTGCTTCCAGTTACTCCAGCAAATCTACGGTGAGCAACGCTTCCCGGCACCGGGCAAACTGACGCAGCCCGCCATTTGTATGGCTGATGAACTGACTCCCAGCCAGTTCCTCGAACTGGATAAAAATCACCTCAAAGGTCTGTTACTGAAAAGTGGCGGCACCACCTCACATACCGTAATTCTTGCCCGTTCGTTCAACATTCCGACACTGGTTGGTGTGGATATTGATGCCCTCACTCCGTGGCAGCATCAAACGATTTATATCGACGGCAACGCTGGGGCGATTGTGGTTGAGCCAGGGGAAGCCGTAGCTCGTTATTATCAGCAAGAAGCCCGCGTACAGGACGCCCTTCGTGAGCAACAGCGTGTCTGGCTGACCCAACAAGCCCGTACCGCTGACGGTATCCGTATTGAAATTGCCGCTAACATCGCTCACTCCGTGGAAGCGCAGGCCGCATTCGGCAATGGTGCGGAAGGCGTTGGTTTGTTCCGCACTGAAATGCTCTATATGGATCGCACCAGTGCACCGGGTGAAAGCGAGCTGTACAACATTTTTTGTCAGGCGCTGGAGTCTGCCAACGGACGCAGCATTATTGTGCGCACTATGGACATTGGCGGTGATAAACCCGTTGATTATCTGAACATTCCGGCAGAAGCTAACCCGTTCCTCGGTTATCGCGCGGTGCGTATTTATGAAGAATACGCGTCGTTGTTTACCACACAACTACGGTCAATCCTGCGCGCCTCTGCTCACGGCAGCCTGAAAATCATGATCCCGATGATCTCCTCAATGGAAGAGATCTTATGGGTGAAAGAAAAACTGGCGGAAGCCAAACAGCAACTGCGTAACGAACACATTCCGTTTGATGAGAAGATCCAGCTCGGCATTATGCTGGAAGTGCCGTCGGTGATGTTCATCATCGATCAATGCTGCGAAGAGATTGATTTCTTTAGTATTGGTAGTAATGACCTGACGCAATATCTGCTGGCGGTGGATCGCGATAACGCTAAGGTTACTCGTCACTACAACAGCCTGAATCCGGCATTCTTGCGGGCGCTCGATTACGCCGTGCAGGCGGTGCATCGCCAGGGCAAATGGATTGGTCTGTGCGGTGAGCTGGGAGCGAAAGGTTCCGTGCTGCCGTTGCTGGTCGGTTTAGGGCTGGATGAACTCAGCATGAGCGCACCGTCAATTCCGGCGGCGAAAGCGCGAATGGCGCAACTTGATAGCCGTGAGTGCCGCCAGTTGCTCAACCAGGCAATGGCCTGCCGTACTTCGCTGGAAGTGGAACATCTGCTGGCGCAATTCCGCATGACCCAACAGGACGCACCGCTGGTCACCGCCGAGTGCATCACGCTGGAAAGTGACTGGCGCAGCAAAGAAGAAGTGCTCAAAGGCATGACCGATAACCTGCTGCTGGCGGGCCGCTGCCGCTATCCGCGTAAACTGGAAGCCGACTTATGGGCGCGCGAGGCCGTTTTCTCTACCGGTCTGGGCTTTAGTTTTGCCATTCCCCACAGCAAATCAGAACACATTGAGCAATCCACCATCAGCGTAGCGCGTCTGCAAGCGCCGGTGCGCTGGGGCGATGATGAAGCGCAATTCATCATTATGTTAACCCTGAACAAACACGCTGCGGGCGATCAGCATATGCGCATTTTCTCGCGCCTCGCTCGCCGCATCATGCACGAAGAATTCCGTAACGCGCTGGTTAACGCCGCCTCTGCCGACGCTATCGCCAGCCTGCTGCAACATGAACTGGAACTGTAAAAGGAAACATCATGGAACTGTATCTGGACACCGCTAACGTCGCAGAAGTCGAACGTCTGGCACGCATATTCCCCATTGCCGGGGTGACAACTAACCCGAGCATTATCGCTGCCAGCAAGGAGTCCATCTGGGAAGTGCTGCCGCGTCTGCAAAAAGCGATTGGTGATGAGGGCATTCTGTTTGCTCAGACTATGAGTCGTGACGCGCAGGGTATGGTGGAAGAAGCGAAGCGCCTGCGCGACGCCATTCCGGGCATTGTGGTGAAAATCCCGGTGACTTCCGAAGGTCTGGCCGCCATTAAGTTGCTGAAAAAAGAGGGTATTACTACACTTGGCACCGCTGTATATAGCGCCGCACAAGGGTTATTAGCCGCACTGGCAGGGGCAAAATACGTTGCTCCGTATGTTAACCGCGTAGATGCCCAGGGCGGGGACGGCATTCGTACGGTTCAGGAGCTGCAAACGCTGTTAGAAATGCACGCGCCAGAAAGCATGGTGCTGGCGGCCAGCTTTAAAACGCCGCGTCAGGCGCTGGACTGTTTACTGGCAGGATGTGAATCCATCACCCTGCCCTTAGATGTAGCGCAACAAATGCTCAACACCCCTGCGGTAGAGTCAGCTATAGAGAAGTTCGAACACGACTGGAATGCCGCATTTGGCACTACTCATCTCTAAAGGAGCAATTATGGACCGCATTATTCAATCACCGGGTAAATACATCCAGGGCGCTGATGTGATTAATCGTCTGGGCGAATACCTGAAGCCGCTGGCAGAACGCTGGTTAGTGGTGGGTGACAAATTTGTTTTAGGTTTTGCTCAATCCACTGTCGAGAAAAGCTTTAAAGATGCTGGACTGGTAGTAGAAATTGCGCCGTTTGGCGGTGAATGTTCGCAAAATGAGATCGACCGTCTGCGTGGCATCGCGGAGACTGCGCAGTGTGGCGCAATTCTCGGTATCGGTGGCGGAAAAACCCTCGATACTGCCAAAGCACTGGCACATTTCATGGGTGTTCCGGTAGCGATCGCACCGACTATCGCCTCTACCGATGCACCGTGCAGCGCATTGTCTGTTATCTACACCGATGAGGGTGAGTTTGACCGCTATCTGCTGTTGCCAAATAACCCGAATATGGTCATTGTCGACACCAAAATCGTCGCTGGCGCACCTGCACGTCTGTTAGCGGCGGGTATCGGCGATGCGCTGGCAACCTGGTTTGAAGCGCGTGCCTGCTCTCGTAGCGGCGCGACCACCATGGCGGGCGGCAAGTGCACCCAGGCTGCGCTGGCACTGGCTGAACTGTGCTACAACACCCTGCTGGAAGAAGGCGAAAAAGCGATGCTTGCTGCCGAACAGCATGTAGTGACTCCGGCGCTGGAGCGCGTGATTGAAGCGAACACCTATTTGAGCGGTGTTGGTTTTGAAAGTGGTGGTCTGGCTGCGGCGCACGCAGTGCATAACGGCCTGACCGCTATCCCGGACGCGCATCACTATTATCACGGTGAAAAAGTGGCATTCGGTACGCTGACGCAGCTGGTTCTGGAAAACGCGCCGGTGGAGGAAATCGAAACCGTAGCTGCGCTTAGCCATGCGGTAGGTTTGCCAATAACTCTCGCTCAACTGGATATTAAAGAAGATGTCCCGGCGAAAATGCGAATTGTGGCAGAAGCGGCATGTGCAGAAGGTGAAACCATCCACAACATGCCTGGCGGCGCGACGCCAGATCAGGTTTACGCCGCTCTGCTGGTAGCCGACCAGTACGGTCAGCGTTTCCTGCAAGAGTGGGAATAACCTACTCCAAACTCCCGGCTTGTCCGGGAGTTTGAACGCAAAATTGCCTGATGCGCTACGCTTATCAGGCCTACGCAATCTCTGCAATATATTGAATTTGCGTGCTTTTGTAGGCCGGATAAGGCGTTCACTCCGCATCCGGCACTCTGTGCCAGTAATCTGAAACTCCCACGTTGTTCAGGAATTTTTTATCCGCTTCTGGACATTTTCTCTACAGAACAATCGTTAGCCCGGAAGGTCGAATCTGTGACTCTTATTTTCACGGACGAACCAGATGAAAGCTTCACTGGCGCTGCTCAGCCTGCTAACGGCATTTACCAGCCACTCCTTAAAATCTCCCGCCGTTCCACCAACCGTGGTACAAATCCAGGCCAATACCAACCTTGCCATCGCAGACGGTGCCAGACAGCAAATCGGCAACACGCTATTTTACGATCCGGCGTATGTGCGGCTTACCTATCCTGGCGGTGATGTCCCGCAAGAACGCGGTGTTTGTTCTGATGTGGTGATCCGCGCATTGCGCAGCCAGAAGGTCGATTTGCAGAAACTGGTTCACGAAGATATGGCGAAGAATTTTGCTGAGTACCCGCAAAAATGGCAGTTAAAGCGCCCGGACAGCAACATCGATCACCGTCGGGTGCCTAATCTGGAAACCTGGTTTAGCCGCCATGATAAAACACGCCCCACCAGCAAGAACCCCAGTGACTATCAAGCGGGCGATATTGTCTCCTGGCGACTGGATAACGGGCTGGCACATATTGGGGTGGTTTCAGATGGCTTCGCCCGCGACGGTACGCCGCTGGTGATACATAACATTGGCGCAGGCGCGCAGGAAGAAGATGTGCTGTTTAACTGGCGGATGGTGGGGCATTATCGTTATTTTGTTAAATAAGAGATCGCCCCACATGAAGAAAAAATTCAGATCCTTTTTACACTGACGGCTTCTTTTTTCTTACGGCTCACCAGCGCCAGTGCCAGCACAATCAGCACAATACCGCTACCTTCAACGGCCCCCGGATTCTCGCCGAGCAGCCACCAGGAAAAGAGTACGCCGCAAACGGGAACGGCCAGTGTGCTTAAGCTGGCAATACTGGCAGGCAAGTTTTTCAATACAAACAACCATAAGCTCCACGCCAGTGCCGTCGCCAGAATCGCACTGTAGGCCAGCGCCCAGAACACGGTGGGCTGCCAGTCAATTTCACGTTGCGGCACCAGTAAAGCGACCACACTCATCACCAGCGCCGCATACAGCATCTGCCAGGATGTTAACGACAATAAATCCACGCGCGGATGACGGGCATACAGACGTTTAGCAACAATCGCGCTCGCCCCCCAACTGACGCCGGAGAGGATTGCCAGCATGGCACTTTTCATCGAAGAGAAATCGAGTTGCCACGGCTGCAACACCAAAAATAAGCCGAAAGCGGCAATCAGAATCGCGAAATATTGCCCACGTCGCAGGCGTTCACCGAGAAACAACGCGGCGAAAATCACCACCCAGAACGGCATGGTATAGCTCAGGATCGCCACCTTCCCCGCACCTCCGCTGACCAACGCCCACTGCGCCAGACCAACCATCCCGCAGGTTTGTAACAGGGCAATGGCTAAGGTGTATTTAAACGGTGTCGGGCGCATTCCGCGACCACGTAATAAAAGGACGATGAATAAAACGAGAGCGCCGAAAATGCAGCGTAAGGCGGTAAAGTCGAAGGCACCGATGTAACTGGTGACTTGCTTCATGAAAATCCAGCTATAACTCCAGATAAGTGTGAGCACAACCAGGCCACTGATTGCCAGTGGGTTGCTCTTTCCTGCGGCAGACATGAGAGATCCAGTGTGTAGTTTTCGTTCGCCCACTATACGCTGGTAAAGAACGTTCAGCGACTGCCAGCAAGCAGCCGCTGAACGGGGTCAGATTACAGCAGGTCGAAACGGTCGAGGTTCATCACTTTCACCCATGCCGCCACGAAGTCTTTAACAAACTTCTCGTGGGCATCGCTACTGGCGTAAACTTCCGCCACCGCACGCAGGACGGAGTTAGAACCAAACACCAGATCCGCACGGCTGGCCGTAAATTTCACTTCGCCGGTTTCACGGTCACGGCCTTCGAACAGCTCTTTCGATTCGTCGGTCGCTTTCCACTCGTAACGCATATCCAGCAAGTTCACGAAGAAGTCATTGCTCAATACGCCAACGCGGTCAGTGAAGACGCCGTTTTTGCTGCCATCGAAGTTGGCACCCAGTACACGCATGCCGCCCACCAGCGCAGTCATTTCCGGCGCGGTCAGCGTCAGTTGCTGTGCTTTGTCGATCAGCAGTGACTCGGTGGTGGAAACGTCCAGACGAGCGCGATAGTTACGGAAACCGTCAGCAATTGGCTCCAGCAGCTCAAACATCTCAATGTCAGTCTGATCCTGACGCGCATCAACGCGACCCGGCGCAAACGGTACATGAATGCTCAAACCTGCGGCGCTTGCGGCTTTCTCAACACCAACCACACCAGCCAGCACTATGATATCCGCCAGCGAGGCTTTACCAGACTCTTTCTGGATTTTCTCCAGAACAGGCAGAGCACGAACGGCTGCGGCGTTCACATCCCAGTCGCGCTGCGGCATTAATGCCAGACGCGCACCGTTGGCACCACCGCGTTTGTCGCCACCACGGAAGGTAGAAGCAGATGCCCAGGCCACCGATACCAGCTCACTAACAGACAGACCAGAATCCGCAATCGCGAATTTCAGATCGATAATGTCCTGCTCGGTCGGGTTGTAGATCGGCTGCGGCAGCGGATCTTGCCAGATCAGATCTTCTTTCGGCACTTCCGGCCCGATGTAGCGAGATTTCGGCCCCATATCCCTGTGCGTCAGTTTGAACCAGGCACGGGCAAAGGCTTCGTTGAACGCCTGCGGATCGTTGAGGAAACGACGAGAGATCTTCTCGAACTCAGGATCAAAACGCAGCGTCAGGTCGGTCACCAGCATTGTCGGTTTACGTTTCTTCGACGGATCAAACGGATCCGGGATAATTTCCGGTGCGTCTACCGCTTCGAACTGGATTGCGCCAGCCGGGCTGCGGGTCTGTACCCACTCATACTTGAACAGGTTCTCGAAGAAATAGTTGCTCCACTGGGTCGGCGTCTGGGTCCAGACTACTTCCAGACCAGAGGTAATGGCATCTGCGCCAACGCCGCTGCCGTAAGTGCTCGCCCAACCTAAACCTTGTTCTTCAATCGGTGCAGCTTCTGGATCAGGACCTACATTTGATGTCGGACCGGCACCGTGGGTTTTACCCAGCGTATGACCACCCGCAATCAGCGCCACGGTTTCTTCGTCGTTCATGCCCATGTTGCCGAAGGTCGCGCGGATAGCTGCTGCCGCAGAAAGCGGTTCGCCGCTGTGATCCGGGCCTTCCGGGTTAACGTAAATCAGACCCATCTCGGTTGCACCCAGCGGTGCTTTCGCCAGCGCTTCCGGATGACGGTGAGTCAGCCAGGCTTTTTCATCACCCCAGTTAACATCCAGATCCGGTTCCCAGACGTCTTCACGACCGGCACCAAAACCGAAGGTACGGAAGCCGGAGTTTTCTAGCGCCACGTTACCCGCGAGGATAAACAGGTCGGCCCAGGAGATTTTCTGACCATATTTCTGTTTGATTGGCCACAACAGGCGACGCGCTTTATCGAGGCTTACGTTATCCGGCCAGGAGTTCAGCGGTGCAAAACGTTGCTGACCACGACCCGCGCCACCGCGTCCATCGATTGAACGGTAAGTCCCCGCGCCGTGCCAGGCCATACGAATAAACAGACCGGCGTAACTGCCCCAGTCGGCTGGCCACCACGGTTGAGATTCTGTCAACAGGGCTTTCAGATCTTTTTTCAGGCCGTAGTAATCTAATTTGCTGAATTCTTTGCGGTAGTCAAAGTCCTCACCCAGTGGGTTAGAACGATTAGAATGTTGGTTTAACAGGTCAACACGAAGTTGATTTGGCCACCAGTCGCGAGTGGTTGTGCCCGCCCCCGCACTCTGGTCGTGACCGCCCTGATGGAACGGGCATTTGCCAGTGGCTGTGGTGTTATGGATATCGTCTGACGTGCTCATCAATGTGCTCCCCTCTACAGTGTTACCGTTACGATACACAGCGTTAGAGAGAAGTTATAATTGAATTAATCCACGGATGCGATAGTTGAGATCTTACATATTGTTGGTTAAAGAGATGTAGATCAAATTGATCTTAATTAAGCTTTTTTGATTATGTCCGAATTCGGACAAATGCTTTATAAAAAAGGGTTTTAGCTTCATATCCTTCAAGTAATGAGGGAGAAAACAAGGCTGATAACCTTATTTTCCCGCCCTCATTTCGAGGCAGCATTTTGTGCTCTGTTTAAAATTTGTGATCACTGTGTGATTTTCACAAAAGCCACACTATTTATAAACCAGGTCGAACCCCCAGCGTATGGCAAATCGCGTAACTCATTTCAGCACGGTTAAGCGTATAGAAGTGGAAATCTTTCACTCCTTCACGGCTTAAAATCTTCACCATATCCATGGCAATATTCGCGCCAACCAGTTTGCGGGTTTCGGCATCATCATCCAGACCGTCGAACATTTGCGCCATCCACGCCGGAATACGCACGTTGGTCATATCGGCAAATTTCTTCGCCTGTTTAAAGTTAGATACCGGCAAAATTCCCGGAATAATTTCCACATCAATGCCCGCCGATACACAGCGGTCACGAAAACGCAGGTAGCTTTCGACATCGAAGAAGAACTGAGTAATCGCGCGGTTGGCTCCGGCATCCACTTTGCGTTTCAGATTAAGCAAATCCGCCTGAGCGCTTTTTGCTTCCGGGTGAACTTCCGGATACGCCGCCACGGAGATATCGAAATCTGCCACTTCTTTTAATAGCGTCACCAGGTCAGAAGCATACATTTCTGGCTTACCACTTCCCGGCGGCAGATCGCCACGCAGCGCCACGATATGACGAATACCGTTATTCCAGTAGTCGCGTGCAATGGTGCGCAGCTCGTCGGGCGTCGCATCAATGCAAGTAAGATGCGGTGCCGCTTCCAGACCAGTGCGATCTTTAATGCCTTTAATAATGCTGTGCGTACGGTCGCGCTCGCCGGAGTTCGCGCCATAGGTCACCGATACAAACTTCGGTTTCAGGCTGCTAAGGCGATCGATGGAGTTCCACAGGGTCTGCTCCATTTCACTGGTACGCGGCGGGAAAAACTCGAACGAAACGTTAATCTGCCCCTGGACTTCTGCCAGGCTCTGATTCAGGGCATCCCGCTGGCTGGCGTGAAAAAAGCTCATACCTTACCTCATCAATCGCTTGTAGTTATATGTTGTGTTGTGCACATCTATCCATTTAGACGTCCAGATGTAAAGATGAAGGAAAAGCCGAAGGGCGTCAACCGAAAAATGACCAATGATGGTGAGGAAAAATCAGGGAAGATGAAAAAACTTCAGGATGGTAAGAAAAAGAAAATCCGGTATGCAAAGCAAACCGGACTGCAAATATAAACTAACCATGTACTTATTGCTTCTTGCCGGATTCGTCGTAAACGCTTAATCCGGCCTAATCCTATGATAATTCAATATATTTCATTAGAAACCATAAACCCGAAAACATGAGTACCGGGCATTATTAAATTTCTGAAATTACAACAACTGTGCCAGCCGGTTGATATCCGACTGAATCGCCCCGGCGGTGACGTCGCGCCCAGCGCCAGGTCCGCGGATCACCAGAGGGTTATCGCGATACCAGCGGCTTTCGATGGCAAAGACGTTATCGCACGGCAGCAGTGATGCCAACGGATGATCTTCACGCACCGCTTCCACGCCTACACGCGCTTTACCGTTGGCATCGAAACGCGCCACGTAGCGCAGCACCAGCCCCATTTCGCGGGCCGCTTCCAGCCGTTGCACCATCTGCTCGTTCAGTTCATCGCCATTTTCAAAGAAATGGTCGATGCTGCCGCCTTCGCAATAAGCAGGCACCAGCGATTCCACACGTACCTGATCCGGTTCGATGTTGTAACCTGCTTCACGCGCCAGAATCACCAGCTTGCGCATCACGTCTTTGCCAGAGAGATCGTCACGCGGGTCAGGTTCGGTTAAGCCCTGCTGCCACGCCTGATCCACCAGCTCGGTAAACGGCACGCTACCGTCGAATTGCAGGAACAGCCAGGAGAGCGTGCCGGAGAAGATCCCGCTGATCGACAAAATAGTATCGCCGCTGTCGATCAGATCGCGCACGGTGTGGTTGATCGGCAAGCCCGCACCGACGGTGGCATTGTACAGCCAGTGACGCCCGGTTTTTTCGAAGGCGTCGTGGATCTGGCGATATTTATTGCTGTCGCTGGCTCCCGCCAGTTTGTTGGCGCTGATAACGTGGAAACCGTGGCTGGCGAAATCAAGATACTGATCAGCAAGCTGCTGGCTGGCGGTAACGTCCAGCACCACTAAATCATCATACGGATGGGCGCGCATCCACAGGAACAACGACTCTTCATCCTGCTCAACCGCTTCATCGTTGAAGAAGGCTAACGCGCGGCTGGCGTCCAGCCCGTCATAGCTCAACAGGCTGCGGCGGCTGTCCACCACACCTGCCAGCACAAACTCAAAGCCGGTACGTGCCGAAAGCGTGCTCTGCTCACGGGCGAACAGTTCCAGCCAACGGGAACCGATATTGCCCTTACCGAACAATACCAGGCCGATGCGTTTTTCTGCGCGGAAGACGGACTGATGCAGCCCCTGAATCAGGCTTTCGGTCGGGCCGGTGCGCAGTACTGCCACCAGGCTGATGCCGTCATCGGACTGCCAGGTAAATTCGACCGGCTGGCCTTTCAGTTGCTGCCAGAAGCGGTGGCAATGCAGCGGGTTACGGGTGACGCCTGCACCGACCATCGCCACCAGCGCCAGCCCCTGACGCAGGCGCAGTTCGCCAGGTAATCCCGCTTCGTCGAGGATTTTCAGCGCACTGTCGGCCACTTCTGAGGTGTAGCAAAATTGCAGCAACTGGCGATCGTTATGTACGCCAACCGCCAGCGGGCGTACCTGCGCGCGTTTCAGGATTTGGTCGATCTCTTTATGCGCCAGTTTGAAATCCTGACTGGCGGGCACCTGAAACTCAATCAAACAGACATCATCGTGGCTGGTGACAATACGCGCACCAGTACCGGAGGCCAGCACGCGTTCAATGCGCGTGGAACCTTGATCCGGCGTGTAGCTACAGCGCAGTTGCAGGTCGATTTCGCTGCCAGAAACCGGCTGTAAAGTACGGGCGTGAAGAACGGGAGCCGCCAGGCGCGCCAGTTCGCTGGCCTCATCCAGACGCAGCAACGGCAGCAGGCAGGCATCTTTCACTTTACGCGGGTCGGCACTGTATACCCCGGCGACGTCGCTCCAGATGGTTACGCGAGAAACACCCGCCAGCGCACCGATTTGTGTCGCGGAATAGTCGGAACCGTTACGCCCCAGCAGCACCGTTTCACCGGCGTTGTTGCGGCTGATAAATCCGGTCACCACCAGACGTTTGCCCGGATGTTGCACCAGCAGCTGTTGCAGCAACGGATAAGAAAGCCCTTCATCAACCTGCGGTTGTGCGGCGCGTTCAGCGCGTAAAAACTCGCGGGCATCAAGCCAGGCCGCTGGCAGCCCTTGTTGATTAAGTACCGCAGACATCAGGCGCGCCGACCACACTTCACCGTGGCCCACCACTTCCGCATACACCGCATCGTTAATACCACTGTCGAGCAACGCCGCCAGGCGTTCCAGATCGCTGACAAAAGCGCTAATGAGGCTATCGGCTTCTTCAGCGGGTAGCAGACCGCTAATCAGATCGCACTGATAGCGACGCAGCGTTTGTTGAACCTGATGCGCAGAGAGACGATCGGTCTGGCTTAGTTTCAACCAGTTAATCAACTGGTTAGTGGTGCAACCGGCGGCGGAAACCACCATCATATCGTCAGGCTGAGAGTACTCCGCCATAATGCCCGCGACACGCAAATAACACTTCACATCAGCCAGACTACTGCCACCAAATTTATGCAGCTGACGACCTTTCGCCCCTGCCTGCGCAATCACACTCATTTTTACCCCTTGTTTGCAGCCCGGAAGCCATTTTCCAGGTCGGCAATTAAATCTTCGCCATCTTCAATACCGGTGGAGATACGCAGCAGCGTCTCGGAGATCCCGGCGGCAGCACGCGCTTCTGGTGCCATGCCTGCATGTGTCATGGTTGCGGCGTGAGAGATTAAACTTTCCACTCCCCCTAATGATTCCGCCAGCGTAAACAACGACAGCCCGCCCAGGAAACGACGCAGCGTCTGCTCATCGCCATCCAGTTCAAAACTCAACATTGCGCCAAAGCCTTTTTGCTGGCGCGCGGCAATTTCATGCCCCTGATTTTCCGGCAACGACGGGTGATACAGTTTTTTCACCAACGGCTGGGTTTGCAGGTATTTCACAATCGCCTGCGCGTTGCGCTGCGCCAGCTCCATACGCGGCACCAGCGTTCGCAACCCACGTAGCAGCAGATAGCTGTCAAACGCGCCGCCCGTCACGCCAATATTGTTTGCCCACCAGGCCAGTTCAGTGACAACGTCCGGGTCTTTAGCAATCACCACGCCGGCCACTACGTCTGAGTGACCGTTCAGATATTTCGTGCATGAATGCAACACCAGATCGGCACCTAATGCCAGCGGATTTTGTAATGCCGGGCTTAAGAAGGTGTTATCCACCACGCTCACCGCCCCGACTTCCCTTGCCAGATGGCAGATTTTCGCAATATCCACGACGCGTAACAATGGATTACTTGGGCTTTCTACCAGTACCAGTTTGGGTTTTTCTGCCAGCGCTGCCCGTATTGCCTGTTCATCGCCTTGATCAACAAACAACACGCGATAGCAACCGCGTTTCGCCAGACTGTCGAACAGGCGATAGCTACCGCCGTAGCAGTCGTGCGGCGCAACCAGCAGATCGCCAGGTTTCAAAAAGACGGTCGTTACCAGGTGAATCGCGGACATGCCGGTATTAGTAAGTACTGCACCAGCACCACCTTCCAGTTCTGCCAGCGCACGCTGAACCACATCGCGCGTTGGGTTGCCGCGACGCGAGTAATCATGCGCGCGAGGTTCATTAAATCCGGTAAAGTTATAGGTGCTGGAAAGATGGATCGGTGGGACAACGCAACCATACTGTTCGTCGTCATTTAACCCGCTACGCACTGCGATGGTGGCCTGTTTACGCGTCATGTGATGAAGTTCCCTGGGCTTTGTCGGTGAAATGTCAGGCACCAGAGTAAACATTGTGTTAATGGACGTCAATACATCTGGACATCTAAACTTCTTTGCGTATAGATTGAGCAAATCCCAAATAGCCGTTAAAATTATATGCATTATCACGCCGACAGGTGCATTACACGATGTCACGGTAACGCCTGTACGGTAAACTATGCGGGTTTACGGTCAGTACCCACATCAACTGTGTGGTCTGGTCTCAATTTATTGACGAAGAGGATTAAGTATCTCATGGCTGAATGGAGCGGCGAATATATCAGCCCATACGCTGAGCACGGCAAGAAGAGTGAACAAGTCAAAAAGATTACGGTTTCCATTCCTCTTAAGGTGTTAAAAATCCTCACCGATGAACGCACGCGTCGTCAGGTGAACAACCTGCGTCACGCTACCAACAGCGAGCTGCTGTGCGAAGCGTTTCTGCATGCCTTTACCGGGCAACCTTTGCCGGATGATGCCGATCTGCGTAAAGAGCGCAGCGACGAAATCCCGGAAGCGGCAAAAGAGATCATGCGTGAGATGGGGATTAACCCGGAGACGTGGGAATACTAAAGCAAAAAAGAGCGGCGCGGAGTGGAATCGCCTGATGCGCTACGCTTATCAGGCCTACGTCATATTGCAATTTATTGAATTTGCACGAACTTGTAGGCCGGATAAGGCGTTCACGCCGCATCCGGCATAAACAACGAGCACGTTGTCTGCGACCCACCGCTTTTTATACATGGACGTTTAACTATGAAAAACAGGCTGCTGATCCTCAGCCTGCTGGTTTCTGTACCTGCCTTTGCCTGGCAGCCACAAACCGGCGACATCATCTTTCAGATCTCTCGCTCATCGCAAAGTAAAGCGATCCAACTGGCGACCCATACCGATTATAGCCACACCGGTATGCTGGTGATACGCAACAAAAAGCCCTACGTTTTTGAAGCAGTCGGCCCGGTGAAATACACCCCGCTCAAGCAGTGGATCGCCCATGGTGAAAAGGGCAAATACGTTGTTCGCCGCGTTGAAGGCGGACTGAGTGTTGAACAACAGCAAAAACTGGCGCAAACGGCAAAACGTTATCTCGGTAAACCGTATGATTTCAGCTTCTCATGGAGCGACGATCGCCAGTACTGTTCGGAAGTGGTGTGGAAGGTTTACCAGAACGCGCTGGGAATGCGCGTGGGCGAGCAGCAGAAGTTGAAAGAGTTCGACCTGAGCAGCCCACAAGTTCAGGCAAAGCTCAAAGAACGTTACGGCAAGAATATTCCGCTTGAGGAAACGGTGGTCTCGCCACAAGCCGTTTTCGATGCGCCACAACTCACCACGGTCGCCAAAGAATGGCCGCTGTTTTCGTGGTAATACGACCAAAATTCAGGCACAAAAAAAGCGCCGTGCGGCGCTTTTTTCGGAAATCCGGTCTTATTTGCTGCCCGGGATGTTGAAACGCTTGTTGAAGCGGTCAACACGGCCACCGGTAGCAACATCACGCTGTTTGCCAGTGAAGAACGGGTGGCACTTGCTGCACACGTCGAGGTTCAGGTCATGACCAACGGTGGAGCGGATTTTCATTACGTTACCGCAAGAGCAGCTAGCAGTAATTTCTTCGTATTTCGGGTGAATATCTTTTTTCATGGGAAAACCTCGGTTTAAGGCCGCGTCGCTCTTCCAGCCCTAACGCCAGACACCACGCGATGTTAAAAGTATAGCTTCAATACGATCATTTCGTACGAAGGCGCGAAATCATACAGAAATTAACCAGCGTATGCAAACTGATCCGCACTCTTCTACGGCAATGTGTATACTAACCCACCGAATTTCAAGTCAGGATGATGCTATGCCCGTTGCCCACGTTGCCTTGCCCGTTCCGCTTCCTCGTACCTTTGACTATCTGCTGCCAGAAGGCATGACGGTTAAAGCTGGGTGTCGCGTGCGCGTGCCGTTTGGCAAACAGCAGGAGCGCATCGGGATTGTGGTATCAGTTAGCGATGCCAGCGAACTGCCGCTCAATGAGCTAAAAGCGGTAGTCGAAGTGCTGGATAGTGAGCCGGTGTTTACTCACTCCGTCTGGCGATTGCTGCTATGGGCGGCAGATTACTATCATCATCCGATTGGCGATGTGCTGTTTCATGCCTTGCCGATTTTACTACGCCAGGGGCGGCCTGCGGCGAACGCGCCGATGTGGTACTGGTTTGCCACTGAACAAGGCCAGGCGGTGGATCTGAACAGCCTGAAACGCTCCCCCAAGCAACAACAGGCGCTGGCGGCGTTACGGCAAGGCAAAATCTGGCGCGACCAGGTCGCCACGCTCGAATTTAATGATGCCGCGTTGCAGGCGCTACGCAAAAAAGGTCTGTGTGATTTAGCAAGTGAAACACCAGAGTTTAGCGACTGGCGAACGAACTATGCCGTTTCTGGTGAGCGGTTGCGATTGAATACCGAACAGGCCACCGCCGTTGGCGCAATTCATAGCGCGGCAGATACTTTTTCTGCCTGGCTGCTGGCGGGCGTTACCGGTTCCGGTAAAACGGAGGTTTATCTCAGCGTACTGGAAAACGTGCTCGCTCAGGGCAAACAGGCGCTGGTGATGGTGCCGGAAATCGGCCTGACACCGCAAACTATCGCCCGTTTTCGTGAACGTTTTAATGCCCCCGTGGAAGTTCTGCATTCCGGCCTGAACGACAGCGAGCGTCTTTCGGCGTGGCTGAAAGCGAAAAATGGTGAGGCGGCGATTGTGATCGGCACCCGCTCCGCGCTGTTTACGCCGTTTAAAAATCTCGGCGTGATTGTCATTGATGAAGAGCACGACAGCTCCTACAAGCAGCAGGAAGGCTGGCGCTATCATGCCCGCGACCTGGCGGTGTATCGTGCGCACAGCGAGCAAATCCCGATTATTCTTGGCTCCGCAACGCCCGCGCTGGAAACGTTATGCAACGTCCAGCAGAAAAAATACCGCCTGCTGCGCCTGACCCGTCGGGCAGGGAATGCGCGTCCGGCAATTCAACATGTGCTGGATTTAAAAGGTCAGAAGGTGCAGGCAGGTCTGGCTCCGGCGTTAATCACTCGTATGCGCCAGCATTTACAGGCTGATAACCAGGTCATTCTCTTTCTTAACCGCCGTGGCTTTGCGCCTGCACTGCTGTGCCACGACTGTGGCTGGATTGCCGAATGCCCACGTTGCGATCACTACTACACGCTGCATCAGGCGCAGCACCATCTGCGCTGCCACCACTGTGACAGTCAGCGTCCGGTGCCGCGCCAGTGCCCTTCCTGCGGTTCCACGCACCTGGTCCCCGTGGGGCTGGGCACCGAACAGCTTGAACAGACGCTCGCGCCGTTGTTCCCCGGCGTGCCCATTTCTCGTATCGACCGCGATACCACCAGCCGCAAAGGGGCGCTGGAACAGCAACTGGCAGAAGTACATCGCGGCGGCGCGCGGATTTTGATTGGTACACAAATGCTGGCGAAAGGTCACCATTTCCCGGATGTGACGCTGGTTGCATTACTGGACGTGGACGGCGCGCTGTTTTCTGCCGATTTTCGCTCGGCAGAGCGTTTCGCTCAGCTTTACACCCAGGTCGCCGGTCGTGCCGGGCGTGCGGGTAAACAGGGCGAAGTGGTGCTGCAAACGCACCATCCGGAACATCCTCTGTTGCAAACGTTGCTCTATAAAGGCTACGACGCCTTTGCCGAACAGGCGCTGGCTGAGCGGCGAATGATGCAGCTACCGCCGTGGACCAGCCATGTGATTGTGCGTGCGGAAGATCATAACAATCAGCACGCGCCATTGTTCCTGCAACAACTGCGTAATCTGATCCTCTCCAGCCCACTGGCAGACGAGAAACTGTGGGTTCTCGGTCCGGTTCCGGCTCTGGCACCTAAACGTGGCGGTCGCTGGCGCTGGCAGATATTGTTGCAGCACCCTTCCCGCGTGCGCTTGCAACACATCATTAACGGTACGCTGGCGCTCATCAATACAATACCGGATTCCCGTAAGGTGAAATGGGTGCTGGATGTTGATCCGATTGAGGGTTAAACCGCTCACGATGCGAGGCGGATCGAAAAATTCAATATTCATCACACTTTTCATGAAAATTCTGTAACCGTTTTCACGCGCTATCTGCTAAAAATGTTGCCGATGTGAAGTAAACATGGATGTAGTACGCCTGACGTGCCAGGCGAGGAGTGAGTGTGAAAGCGAAGAAGCAGGAAACTGCCGCGACCATGAAAGACGTTGCCCTCAAGGCAAAAGTCTCTACAGCGACCGTCTCCCGAGCATTAATGAATCCCGATAAAGTCTCCCAGGCCACCCGTAATCGGGTTGAAAAAGCGGCCCGGGAAGTGGGTTATTTACCGCAGCCTATGGGGCGCAACGTCAAGCGTAATGAATCCCGCACCATTCTGGTGATTGTCCCGGATATCTGCGATCCCTTCTTTAGCGAAATTATTCGCGGTATCGAAGTTACGGCGGCAAATCACGGATATCTGGTGCTGATTGGCGACTGTGCGCATCAAAATCAGCAGGAAAAAACCTTTATCGATTTGATCATCACCAAGCAAATTGATGGCATGTTGTTGCTGGGTTCAAGGCTGCCGTTTGATGCCAGCATTGAGGAACAGCGTAATCTGCCGCCGATGGTGATGGCGAACGAATTTGCACCGGAGCTGGAGCTGCCTACAGTTCATATCGACAATCTGACCGCCGCATTTGATGCAGTAAATTATTTATATGAGCAAGGGCATAAACGGATTGGCTGTATAGCCGGTCCCGAAGAGATGCCGCTGTGTCACTACCGCCTGCAAGGCTATGTTCAGGCGCTGCGTCGCTGCGGCATTATGGTTGATCCGCAATACATCGCCCGTGGCGACTTCACCTTCGAAGCCGGAAGCAAAGCGATGCAGCAGCTGCTTGATCTTCCACAACCGCCTACTGCTGTCTTCTGCCATAGCGATGTGATGGCGCTCGGCGCACTTTCTCAGGCAAAACGCCAGGGGCTGAAAGTCCCGGAAGACCTTTCCATAATCGGTTTTGATAACATCGACCTGACGCAATTTTGTGATCCGCCGCTGACAACCATCGCGCAGCCGCGTTACGAAATCGGTCGGGAAGCTATGCTGTTATTGCTTGATCAAATGCAGGGGCAACACGTTGGCAGTGGCTCTCGTTTAATGGACTGCGAACTTATCATCCGGGGATCAACACGCGCGTTACCTTAAAGTAAACCTTTAAGACTGCCGTGACTGGTCAAAGGCCCGCCGCTTAAGTAACATGGCGGGCTGACGAACGAATAAATACAGCGAAACGATAGTGGCACAACGAGATTATGTACGCCGCAGCCAACCGGCACCTTCGCGGCGAAAAAAGAGCACCTCACGGAAAAAGCAACGAAATCTGCCTGCGGTTTCTCCCGCTATGGTCGCTATTGCTGCCGCCGTTCTTGTGACCTTTATCGGTGGTCTGTACTTCATTACGCATCACAAGAAAGAAGAGTCCGAGACGCTGCAAAGCCAGAAAGTGACCGGAAACGGACTACCACCAAAACCAGAAGAACGCTGGCGCTACATTAAAGAGCTGGAAAGTCGCCAGCCGGGAGTGCGTGCGCCCACAGAACCTTCTGCCGGTGGTGAAGTGAAAACGCCGGAGCAACTGACACCAGAACAACGTCAGCTTCTTGAACAAATGCAGGCTGATATGCGCCAGCAGCCAACGCAGCTGGTTGAAGTTCCGTGGAATGAACAGACGCCGGAACAGCGTCAGCAAACGCTACAGCGCCAACGTCAGGCGCAGCAATTAGCGGAACAGCAACGCCTGGCTCAGCAGTCGCGTACGACTGAACAAAGCTGGCAGCAGCAGACGCGTACGTCGCAAGCCGCACCGGTACAGGCGCAACCGCGCCAGTCTAAACCGGCTTCTTCTCAGCAGCCGTACCAGGATCTGCTGCAAACTCCTGCGCACACGACTGCGCAGTCGAAGCCGCAGCAAGCTGCGCCAGTTGCTCGTGCCGCTGACGCGCCAAAACCGACGGCGGAGAAAAAAGACGAACGCCGCTGGATGGTGCAGTGCGGTTCGTTCAGAGGCGCGGAACAGGCAGAGACGGTACGTGCTCAGCTGGCGTTCGAAGGCTTTGACTCGAAAATCACCACCAACAATGGCTGGAATCGTGTGGTCATTGGCCCGGTGAAAGGCAAAGAGAACGCAGACAGCACCCTCAATCGGTTGAAGATGGCGGGTCATACAAACTGCATTCGGCTCGCCGCCGGGGGTTGAAACCCTCAAAATCCCCCCCATCTATAATTGCATTATGCCCCGTACTTTTGTACGGGGTTTGTACTCTGTATTCGTAACCAAGGGGTCAGCTCGTGACAACTATAGTAAGCGTACGCCGTAACGGCCATGTGGTCATCGCTGGTGATGGTCAGGCCACGTTGGGCAATACCGTAATGAAAGGCAACGTGAAAAAGGTCCGCCGTCTGTACAACGACAAAGTCATCGCGGGCTTTGCGGGCGGTACTGCGGATGCTTTTACGCTGTTCGAACTGTTTGAACGTAAACTGGAAATGCATCAGGGCCATCTGGTCAAAGCCGCCGTTGAGCTGGCAAAAGACTGGCGTACCGATCGCATGCTGCGCAAACTTGAAGCACTGCTGGCAGTCGCGGATGAAACTGCATCGCTTATCATCACCGGTAACGGTGACGTGGTGCAGCCAGAAAACGATCTTATTGCTATCGGCTCCGGCGGCCCTTACGCCCAGGCTGCGGCGCGCGCGCTGTTAGAAAACACTGAACTTAGCGCCCGTGAAATTGCTGAAAAGGCGTTGGATATTGCAGGCGACATTTGCATCTATACCAACCATTTCCACACCATCGAAGAATTAAGCTACAAAGCGTAAGGATCTCCCATGTCTGAAATGACCCCACGCGAAATCGTCAGCGAACTGGATAAGCACATCATCGGCCAGGACAACGCCAAGCGTTCTGTGGCGATTGCTCTGCGTAACCGCTGGCGTCGCATGCAGCTCAACGAAGAGCTGCGCCATGAAGTGACCCCGAAAAATATCCTGATGATCGGCCCGACCGGTGTCGGTAAAACTGAAATCGCCCGTCGTCTGGCTAAGCTGGCGAATGCGCCGTTCATCAAAGTTGAAGCGACCAAATTCACCGAAGTGGGCTACGTCGGTAAGGAAGTGGATTCTATTATTCGCGATCTGACCGATGCCGCCGTGAAAATGGTACGCGTCCAGGCTATCGAGAAAAACCGTTATCGCGCTGAAGAACTGGCAGAAGAACGTATTCTCGACGTGCTGATCCCACCTGCTAAAAACAACTGGGGACAGACCGAACAGCAGCAGGAACCGTCCGCTGCTCGTCAGGCATTCCGCAAAAAACTGCGTGAAGGCCAGCTTGATGACAAAGAAATCGAGATCGATCTTGCCGCAGCACCGATGGGCGTTGAAATTATGGCTCCTCCGGGCATGGAAGAGATGACCAGCCAGCTGCAGTCCATGTTCCAGAACCTGGGCGGCCAGAAGCAAAAAGCGCGTAAGCTGAAAATCAAAGACGCCATGAAGCTGCTGATTGAAGAAGAAGCGGCGAAACTGGTGAACCCGGAAGAGCTGAAGCAAGACGCTATCGACGCTGTTGAGCAGCACGGGATCGTGTTTATCGACGAAATCGACAAAATCTGTAAGCGCGGCGAGTCTTCCGGTCCGGATGTTTCTCGTGAAGGCGTTCAGCGTGACCTGCTGCCGCTGGTAGAAGGTTGCACCGTTTCCACCAAACACGGGATGGTCAAAACTGACCACATTCTGTTTATCGCTTCTGGCGCGTTCCAGATTGCGAAACCGTCTGACCTGATCCCGGAACTGCAAGGTCGTCTGCCAATCCGCGTTGAACTGCAGGCGCTGACCACCAGCGACTTCGAGCGTATTCTGACCGAGCCGAATGCCTCTATCACCGTGCAGTACAAAGCACTGATGGCGACTGAAGGCGTAAATATCGAGTTTACCGACTCCGGTATTAAACGCATCGCGGAAGCGGCATGGCAGGTGAACGAATCTACCGAAAACATCGGTGCTCGTCGTTTACACACTGTTCTGGAGCGTTTAATGGAAGAGATTTCCTACGACGCCAGCGATTTAAGCGGTCAAAATATCACTATTGACGCAGATTATGTGAGCAAACATCTGGATGCGTTGGTGGCAGATGAAGATCTGAGCCGTTTTATCCTATAATCGCGTTCAATCATTTTCATCATTGTTTGATGGGGCTGAAAGGCCCCATTTTTATTGGCGCGTATTATGACTGAACAACAAATTAGCCGAACTCAGGCGTGGCTGGAAAGTTTACGACCTAAAACCCTCCCCCTCGCCTTTGCTGCAATTATCGTCGGGACAGCGCTGGCATGGTGGCAAGGTCACTTCGATCCGCTGGTCGCCCTGCTGGCACTAATTACCGCCGGGCTATTACAGATCCTTTCTAACCTCGCCAATGATTACGGCGATGCGGTAAAAGGCAGCGATAAACCTGACCGCATTGGGCCGCTACGCGGCATGCAAAAAGGGGTCATTACCCAGCAAGAGATGAAACGGGCGCTCATTATTACCGTCGTGCTCATCTGTCTCTCCGGGCTGGCACTGGTTGCAGTGGCATGCCATACGCTGGCCGATTTTGTCGGTTTCCTGATTCTTGGCGGGTTGTCGATCATTGCCGCTATCACCTACACCGTGGGCAATCGTCCTTATGGTTATATCGGTCTGGGTGATATTTCCGTACTGGTTTTCTTTGGCTGGTTGAGTGTCATGGGGAGCTGGTATTTACAGGCTCATACATTGATTCCGGCACTGATCCTTCCGGCGACCGCATGCGGCCTGCTGGCAACGGCAGTACTGAATATTAATAACCTGCGTGATATCAATAGCGACCGCGAAAATGGCAAAAACACGCTGGTGGTGCGCTTAGGTGAAGTGAACGCGCGTCGTTATCATGCCTGCCTGCTGATGGGCTCGCTGGTGTGTCTGGCGCTGTTTAATCTCTTTTCGCTGCATAGCCTGTGGGGCTGGCTGTTCCTGCTGGCGGCACCATTACTGGTGAAGCAAGCCCGTTATGTGATGCGGGAAATGGACCCGGTGGCGATGCGACCAATGCTGGAACGTACTGTCAAGGGAGCGTTACTGACTAACCTGCTGTTTGTTTTAGGGATATTCCTAAGCCAGTGGGCAGCATAACTGACAAATATCAATTAACAATTGATGATTTTGCCAACAGCCCACATAGCGCGATATACTGAAAATTCTCGCAGCAACTGAATGTTAAGCCTATGAAATACGATACTTCCGAGCTTTGTGACATCTATCAAGAAGATGTTAACGTCGTGGAACCGCTGTTCTCCAAATTTGGCGGACGGGCGTCGTTTGGCGGACAAATAATCACGGTAAAATGTTTCGAGGACAACGGGTTGCTGTACGATCTGCTCGAACAGAATGGCCGTGGTCGTGTTCTTGTCGTCGATGGCGGTGGTTCTGTTCGTCGCGCACTGGTCGATGCTGAACTGGCGCGTCTGGCAGTACAAAATGAATGGGAAGGTCTGGTCATTTACGGCGCGGTGCGTCAGGTAGATGACCTGGAAGAGTTGGATATCGGCATCCAGGCGATGGCGGCAATTCCGGTTGGTGCCGCTGGCGAAGGCATTGGCGAAAGCGATGTCCGCGTCAATTTTGGCGGTGTCACCTTCTTCTCCGGCGACCATCTTTATGCCGACAATACCGGGATTATTCTTTCAGAAGATCCGCTGGATATTGAATGATAAGAAAGGCACCGCAAGGTGCCTTTTTTCTGCGTTACCTGTTGGCCTACACAGTAAAGAAATTACGCGGAAGATGAAGCGTAATCAGACCTCTTCCATGCGACCCAGCAGGGCCTGCAGACGTTCCTGCCAGCCGTTCTGCTGTTCTTTCAGATGGTTGTTCTCACGCTCCAGCTCTTCGCGCTGATGCTGGGCATTTTGAACTTCCTGCGACAGTGAGTTGTTTTTTTCTTTCAGCTCTTCGATTTCCATCTGCAACAGAGTGATGGTATCAATCGCCTGCTGTACTTTTGCTTCCAGTTTCTCAAACACTTCTAATGACATTGTCATACCTCTCCTGAATTGCAAGGCGTTGATGGATAAAAATCCTCGTCCCGATTACCGGTGACGCCTTAATAAATACGAGCGCACTTTAGTTAGCTCCGATTGTATGAAGCCGCGCCATCGCTGTCCAGCGGCACGCCTTGCAGATTACGGTTTGCCACACTTTTCATCCTTCTCCTGGTGACATAATCCACATCAATCGAAAATGTTAATAAATTTGTTGCGCGAATGATCTAACAAACATGCATCATGTACAATCAGATGGAATAAATGGCGCGATAACGCTCATTTTATGACGAGGCACACACATTTTAAGTTCGATATTTCTCGTTTTTGCTCGTTAACGATAAGTTTACAGCATGCCTACAAGCATCGTGGAGGTCCGTGACTTTCACGCATACAACAAACATTAACTCTTCAGGATCCGATTATGAGTCAAACATCAACCTTGAAAGGCCAGTGCATTGCTGAATTCCTCGGTACCGGGTTGTTGATTTTCTTCGGTGTGGGTTGCGTTGCAGCACTAAAAGTCGCTGGTGCGTCTTTTGGTCAGTGGGAAATCAGTGTCATTTGGGGACTGGGGGTGGCAATGGCCATCTACCTGACCGCAGGGGTTTCCGGCGCGCATCTTAATCCCGCTGTTACCATTGCATTGTGGCTGTTTGCCTGTTTCGACAAGCGCAAAGTTATTCCTTTTATCGTTTCACAAGTTGCCGGCGCTTTCTGTGCTGCGGCTTTAGTTTACGGGCTTTACTACAATTTATTTTTCGACTTCGAGCAGACTCATCACATTGTTCGCGGCAGCGTTGAAAGTGTTGATCTGGCTGGCACTTTCTCTACTTACCCTAATCCTCATATCAATTTTGTGCAGGCTTTCGCAGTTGAGATGGTGATTACCGCTATTCTGATGGGGCTGATCCTGGCGTTAACGGACGATGGCAACGGTGTACCACGCGGCCCTTTGGCTCCCTTGCTGATTGGTCTACTGATTGCGGTCATTGGCGCATCTATGGGCCCATTGACAGGTTTTGCCATGAACCCAGCGCGTGACTTCGGTCCGAAAGTCTTTGCCTGGCTGGCGGGCTGGGGCAATGTCGCCTTTACCGGCGGCAGAGACATTCCTTACTTCCTGGTGCCGCTTTTCGGCCCTATCGTTGGCGCGATTGTAGGTGCATTTGCCTACCGCAAACTGATTGGTCGCCATTTGCCTTGCGATATCTGTGTTGTGGAAGAAAAGGAAACCACAACTCCTTCAGAACAAAAAGCTTCGCTGTAATATGACTACGGGACAATTAAACATGACTGAAAAAAAATATATCGTTGCGCTCGACCAGGGCACCACCAGCTCCCGCGCGGTCGTAATGGATCACGATGCCAATATCATTAGCGTGTCGCAGCGCGAATTTGAGCAAATCTACCCAAAACCAGGTTGGGTAGAACACGACCCAATGGAAATCTGGGCCACCCAAAGCTCCACGCTGGTAGAAGTGCTGGCGAAAGCCGATATCAGTTCCGATCAAATTGCAGCTATCGGTATTACGAACCAGCGTGAAACCACTATTGTCTGGGAAAAAGAAACCGGCAAGCCTATCTATAACGCCATTGTCTGGCAGTGCCGTCGTACCGCAGAAATCTGCGAGCATTTAAAACGTGACGGTTTAGAAGATTATATCCGCAGCAATACCGGTCTGGTGATTGACCCGTACTTTTCTGGCACCAAAGTGAAGTGGATCCTCGACCATGTGGAAGGCTCTCGCGAGCGTGCACGTCGTGGTGAATTGCTGTTTGGTACGGTTGATACGTGGCTTATCTGGAAAATGACTCAGGGCCGTGTCCATGTGACCGATTACACCAACGCCTCTCGTACCATGTTGTTCAACATCCATACCCTGGACTGGGACGACAAAATGCTGGAAGTGCTGGATATTCCGCGCGAGATGCTGCCAGAAGTGCGTCGTTCTTCCGAAGTATACGGTCAGACTAACATTGGCGGCAAAGGCGGCACGCGTATTCCAATCTCCGGGATCGCCGGTGACCAGCAGGCCGCGCTGTTTGGTCAGTTGTGCGTGAAAGAAGGGATGGCGAAGAACACCTATGGCACTGGCTGCTTTATGCTGATGAACACTGGCGAGAAAGCGGTGAAATCAGAAAACGGCCTGCTGACCACCATCGCCTGCGGCCCGACTGGCGAAGTGAACTATGCGTTGGAAGGTGCGGTGTTTATGGCAGGCGCATCCATTCAGTGGCTGCGCGATGAAATGAAGTTGATTAACGACGCCTACGATTCCGAATATTTCGCCACCAAAGTGCAAAACACCAATGGTGTGTATGTGGTTCCGGCATTTACCGGGCTGGGTGCGCCGTACTGGGACCCGTATGCGCGCGGGGCGATTTTCGGTCTGACTCGTGGGGTGAACGCTAACCACATTATACGCGCGACGCTGGAGTCTATTGCTTATCAGACGCGTGACGTGCTGGAAGCGATGCAGGCCGACTCTGGTATCCGTCTGCACGCCCTGCGCGTGGATGGTGGCGCAGTAGCAAACAATTTCCTGATGCAGTTCCAGTCCGATATTCTCGGCACCCGCGTTGAGCGCCCGGAAGTGCGCGAAGTCACCGCATTGGGTGCGGCCTATCTCGCAGGCCTGGCGGTTGGCTTCTGGCAGAACCTCGACGAGCTGCAAGAGAAAGCGGTGATTGAGCGCGAGTTCCGTCCAGGCATCGAAACCACTGAGCGTAATTACCGTTACGCAGGCTGGAAAAAAGCGGTTAAACGCGCGATGGCGTGGGAAGAACACGACGAATAATGTAAATGCCGAATGAAGCGTTTATGCCGCATCCGGTAGTCCCGAAACGTGCGGGGGCAACCCCGCACACATCAATAATCCCTCCCTTCCCCTGTGCTACACTTCGCGCCATTCCTTACTGCTTAGAGTTTGCTATGAGACGAGAACTTGCCATCGAATTTTCCCGCGTCACCGAATCAGCGGCGCTGGCTGGCTACAAATGGTTAGGACGCGGCGATAAAAACACCGCGGACGGCGCGGCGGTAAACGCCATGCGTATTATGCTCAACCAGGTCAACATTGACGGCACCATCGTCATTGGTGAAGGTGAAATCGACGAAGCACCGATGCTCTACATTGGTGAAAAAGTCGGTACTGGTCGCGGCGACGCGGTAGATATTGCTGTTGATCCGATTGAAGGCACGCGCATGACGGCGATGGGCCAGGCTAACGCGCTGGCGGTGCTGGCAGTAGGCGATAAAGGCTGCTTCCTCAATGCGCCGGATATGTATATGGAGAAGCTGATTGTCGGGCCGGGAGCCAAAGGCACCATTGATCTGAACCTGCCGCTGGCGGATAACCTGCGCAATGTAGCGGCGGCGCTCGGCAAACCGTTGAGCGAACTGACGGTAACGATTCTGGCTAAACCACGCCACGATGCCGTTATCGCTGAAATGCAGCAACTCGGCGTACGCGTATTTGCTATTCCGGACGGCGACGTTGCGGCCTCAATTCTCACCTGTATGCCAGACAGCGAAGTTGACGTGCTGTACGGTATTGGTGGCGCGCCGGAAGGCGTAGTTTCTGCGGCGGTGATCCGCGCATTAGATGGCGACATGAACGGTCGTCTGCTGGCGCGTCATGACGTCAAAGGCGACAACGAAGAGAATCGTCGCATTGGCGAGCAGGAGCTGGCACGCTGCAAAGCGATGGGCATCGAAGCCGGTAAAGTATTGCGCCTGGGCGATATGGCGCGCAGCGATAACGTCATCTTCTCTGCCACCGGTATTACCAAAGGCGATCTGCTGGAAGGCATTAGCCGCAAAGGCAATATCGCGACTACCGAAACGCTGCTGATCCGCGGCAAGTCACGCACCATTCGCCGCATTCAGTCCATCCACTATCTGGATCGCAAAGACCCGGAAATGCAGGTGCACATCCTCTGATTGATTTGATCGATTGAGCCTTCCAGTCCTTCGGGACTGGAATTTTTTTGTTCGGAGAACGAAGATAAGGCAAGTCAATCAAAACAGGAGAAAAACATGGCTGATTGGGTAACAGGCAAAGTCACTAAAGTGCAGAACTGGACCGACGCCCTGTTTAGTCTCACCGTTCACGCCCCCGTGCTTCCGTTTACCGCCGGGCAATTTACCAAGCTTGGCCTTGAAATCGACGGCGAACGCGTCCAGCGCGCCTACTCCTATGTAAACTCGCCCGATAATCCCGATCTGGAGTTTTACCTGGTCACCGTCCCCGATGGCAAATTAAGCCCACGACTGGCGGCACTGAAACCAGGCGATGAAGTGCAGGTGGTTAGCGAAGCGGCAGGATTCTTTGTGCTCGATGAAGTGCCGCACTGCGAAACGCTATGGATGCTGGCAACCGGTACAGCGATTGGCCCTTATTTATCGATTCTGCAACTAGGTAAAGATTTAGATCGCTTCAAAAATCTGGTCCTGGTGCACGCCGCACGTTATGCCGCCGACTTAAGCTATTTGCCACTGATGCAGGAACTGGAAAAACGCTACGAAGGAAAACTGCGCATTCAGACGGTGGTCAGTCGGGAAACGGCAGCGGGGTCGCTCACCGGACGGATACCGGCATTAATTGAAAGTGGGGAACTGGAAAGCACGATTGGCCTGCCGATGAATAAAGAAACCAGCCATGTGATGCTGTGCGGCAATCCACAGATGGTGCGCGATACACAACAGTTGCTGAAAGAGACCCGGCAGATGACGAAACATTTACGTCGCCGACCGGGCCATATGACAGCGGAGCATTACTGGTAAGCGGTTACTTATCGATAAACGGCACGATGAGCAAATCCGCACTCATCTTATTGATCATCCCGCGATATGCCGGCATCAAACGGTTGATAAATGAGTGATGATGACCACAGACAAGGAGGTCGCACTGCTCTTTTTGCATAATTTCCAGCAGTGTTTCCGGCATTTCTCCGCGTTCAATACGCAGTTTTGTCTTCGGCCATTGAATATTTTTCGTCAGTTTATACAGCTTGTTATCCGACTTATTCTTCAACAATTGAAGAATATCTTCTGTTGCAGGGAAGTAGATACCCGGATACAACTCGCTTAAGCCATCATCAATATGAATTAACGTCAGGTGAGCGTCATTATGTCTGGCGAGCTCCAGGGCTTTATTCACCAGTAAGGCATCTTCTTCATTCCCGGAAATTGCCACGCCAATGTGTTTATAAGCCATGTTTAACTCCTTCTAAAGCAACTCCATCAAGCTAACGAACGCAGTGATAACTCAAAAATAATCATCTCGGCCTGGCATGAGAAAGTGAAGGCCGCATCAAGCTCAACTTGCCCCTCCAGATCCTTAATCTTATAGGCCACGCTGGCCCCTTCATCTGCAGAGGATGTAGCGGCGGCAAGCTCTTTCAGTTTGGTCATAAAAGACTCTGCTTCTTCGCGGGTGGCAAAAAAGCGCGAAAACTTACTGGTACAGTTGTCGTTATCAATCACCGTACCGATATCAATCGCACATCCTTTAGTACTGCATTTATCTACGACATCTTTCATAGGGCACCTCTGTATATTCGCCTCTCTGTCGATTACGACTTAAGAATAATGCGCCGTTAAGGGAAGAACAAACAAGTAATGATCTTATGGATTACCATTTTTTTTGATATTGCTTAAGGTGAAGAGTTCAGAAGGATTTTCCGGGTATTGTCATTTGCATCGTGGAAATAACAATCCCGGAAAAAAATAGCAGTAAGAGATATATTAAAGGTTAATTACTTGATTTATTGTCGGCTTTATACTTCACATCCTGAGTATCTTTACCATATTTATTTTCGCCTTGTGTGCCAACAAACGCACCAAGATCGATAAGCATCATCACCAGAATCAACGTCGGGACAAAACGCCCCACCGCCCATTGCCAGACACCCGGTAAAATCGCCCAGTTACCCGCCAGCAGCATCCACGCCACAATCATCAGAAATGCCCATGCGCCGGAACGCCCGCGATCATGCAAGCGCTTAACAGTTACTGCCGCTGTTGGCCAGAGCAAGCACACAAGGCAAAACGCCGCGGTCTGAATATCGAGTAGATTCTTACCCGCCAGTGAGAAAAGCACCAGCATGCCTGCGAACCACAGGCCTATCCAAATCCAGAAATCACGGCGTCCAATACGCCCTTTAAATGAGAATAACCATTGCTGTATGGTCATGTAAGTTCCTTGATGGTTGTCTTTTCCAGGATTCTACCCTTTTGACAAGGGCGACAGATATCGTTTTAATCGGAGCCAGTCATAACAAAAGGTACTGTCAATGAAGCCAGGGTGTACGCTGTTTTTTCTCTTATGTTCTGCATTAACCGTTACAACAGCGGCGCATGCACAAACACCAGATACGGCAACGACCGCGCCTTATCTGCTGGCTGGAGCCCCTACTTTCGATCTCTCCATCAGCCAGTTTCGAGAAGACTTTAACAGCCAGAATCCCAGCCTGCCACTGAACGAATTTCGTGCCATCGACAGCAGTCCCGACAAAGCCAATCTCACTCGTGCTGCAAGTAAAATTAATGAGAACTTGTATGCTTCTACAGCGCTGGAGCGCGGTACCTTAAAAATCAAAAGCATTCAAATGACCTGGCTACCCATCCAGGGGCCAGAGCAAAAAGCCGCGAAAGCGAAAGCTCAGGAATACATGGCAGCGGTGATCCGCACACTCACCCCATTAATGACCAAAACACAAAGCCAGAAAAAACTGCAGTCGCTACTAACGGCGGGGAAAAACAAACGTTATTACACCGAGACAGAAGGTGCACTGCGTTATGTTGTCGCGGACAACGGCGAAAAGGGGCTGACCTTCGCTGTTGAACCGATTAAGCTGGCGCTATCTGAATCGCTTGAAGGTTTGAATAAATGACAAAAAGCAAAGCCTTTGTGCCGATGAATCTCTATACTGTTTCACAGACCTGCTGCCCTGCGGGGCGGCCATCTTCCTTTATTCGCTTATAAGCGTGGAGAATTAAAATGCGACATCCTTTAGTGATGGGTAACTGGAAACTGAACGGCAGCCGCCACATGGTTCACGAGCTGGTTTCTAACCTGCGTAAAGAGCTGGCAGGTGTTGCTGGCTGTGCGGTTGCAATCGCACCACCGGAAATGTATATCGATATGGCGAAGCGCGAAGCTGAAGGCAGCCACATCATGCTGGGTGCGCAAAACGTGGACCTGAACCTGTCCGGCGCATTCACCGGTGAAACCTCTGCTGCTATGCTGAAAGACATCGGCGCACAGTACATCATCATCGGTCACTCTGAACGTCGTACTTACCACAAAGAATCTGACGAACTGATCGCGAAAAAATTCGCGGTGCTGAAAGAGCAGGGCCTGACTCCGGTTCTGTGCATCGGTGAAACCGAAGCTGAAAATGAAGCGGGCAAAACTGAAGAAGTTTGCGCACGTCAGATCGACGCGGTACTGAAAACTCAGGGTGCTGCGGCATTCGAAGGTGCGGTTATCGCTTACGAACCTGTATGGGCAATCGGTACTGGCAAATCTGCAACTCCGGCTCAGGCACAGGCTGTTCACAAATTCATCCGTGACCACATCGCTAAAGTTGACGCTAACATCGCTGAACAAGTGATCATTCAGTACGGCGGCTCTGTAAACGCGTCTAACGCTGCAGAACTGTTTGCTCAGCCGGATATCGACGGCGCGCTGGTTGGTGGTGCTTCTCTGAAAGCTGACGCCTTCGCAGTAATCGTTAAAGCTGCAGAAGCGGCTAAACAGGCTTAAGTCTGACAGGTGCCGGATTTCATATCCGGCACTTACTTTCCTTAACTATTCGCCTTAACGCAAAATCTCACACTGATGATCCTGAATTTCCTCGGCTGAAGCACGGTTAAGCGTCAGTAGATTTCGTTGTGTCGCCAGCAATACAAATGAGTTATCACTCTGCCGTACCATCGCCAGCCCGTAGCGTCCCATATGTTCCCGCGCCTCAGGTACTTCTTCTGCCAGCATCATAAATGGGCTGCGTTGTACCAGTTCGCTTTCCGTTACCCGACGCGCCAGGTATTCATGCCCGCGCAAACCACCTGGCAGTGGCAACCAGCGGCTGCTGATGTTCGCCAGATTGTTATCCAGCTGTTCGCGCACATCAGGACGAATACAAGAGATATGAATATGAAAATGGTTTTGCGTACGCCCGGTGCGGGAGTTGATCGCCAAAGAAACCGCGCGATCGGGAACCGGCTGGCCGTATTTTTTGCTCATAAAATCACGCGCCTGCCAAGCCAACCAAAAGAAGTTCGGCGTTGAAGGATCGGTCAACAAAGGACTTTCAGTACCGTTAATACGATACGTTGGCATCAACAGATATTGCAGTGGGCCATTAAGATCTTTTAAAACCACGTATCCGGCATTGGGTTTGACTTCCGCACATGGCGAAGGATTTTGATTTTGCTGCTGATTGGGCAAACATTCCTCAAGGACAATCTTACGTAATGTATCCGACTCTTCACCGGTTAATTTCCAGTAACCAATACCGGCAGCCACAACGGCGATAACTATCATCACCAAAAAAAGAAGACCCGCTTTTTTCATCTTTTTTTCCCTGTACCTCAAAGAGATGCAAGGGTAACGCAAAATCGTGACAAATAAAAAACCCGGTCGCGAGAAACCACCGGGTTTGATAATTATCCTGGGGAAATCAGCGTTTGCTGATCTGATCGAACGTACCGCCGTTAGCAAAATGCTCTTTTTGCGCTTTCGTCCAGCCGCCGAACTCTTCATCAATGGTGAATAACTTCAGCTTTGGAAACGCATTTTCGTACTTTTTCGCCACCTCAGCGTCGCGCGGACGGTAGTAGTTTTTCGCGGCAATTTCCTGACCTTCTGGCGAGTAGAGATATTTCAGGTAGGCTTCCGCCACCTCTTTAGTACCTTTTTTCTCGACCACTTTATCGACCACCGACACGGTTGGCTCTGCGAGGATAGACTCACTCGGCGTGACGATTTCGAATTTATCTTTCCCCAGTTCATTCGCTGCCAGCAGAGCTTCGTTTTCCCAGGCAATCAGTACATCGCCAATTCCGCGCTCGACAAAAGTGTTAGTGGAGCCACGCGCGCCAGAATCCAGAACTTCGACGTTTTTATACAGTGCCCGAACAAAATCCTGTGCTTTTGCCTGATCGTTGTTGTTGTGATGCAGCGCGTAGCCCCAGGCTGCCAGGTAGTTCCAGCGCGCGCCACCAGAGCTTTTCGGATTAGGCGTGATCACCGAAACACCCGGTTTAATCAGATCGTTCCAGTCATGGATCTGCTTCGGATTTCCCTTACGTACCAGGAAAACAATGGTGGAAGTGTACGGTGCGGAGTTATCCGGCAGACGTTTGATCCACTCTTTATCAATCCGCCCGCGTTCCGCAATTGCGTCCACGTCATAGGCCAGAGCCAGCGTGACAACATCAGCTTCAATACCGTTGATTACCGACGTCGCTTGTTTACCTGAGCCACCGTGTGACTGACGAATCACCACGTTATCACCAGTTTGCTGTTTCCAGTGGGCGCTGAATGCCTTGTTGTACTGTTCGTACAATTCGCGCGTTGGATCATATGAAACGTTAAGAAGCTGAATATCCTTTGCCATAACGCTGGTTGCCGCCAGCAAAAATGTTAACCCTACGCCCCACTTGTTCATCGCCCGACTCTCTTATGTTGTGTTGTGATGAGCAAAGCGTGCCAGAAGGTTAACCAAACATTAAAGAATAAAAAAAGATTGGCTATAACTTGCGGGTATATGTTGAGGGATTAAAAAGGCGGAAGAAATCCGCCTCATATTGCTGACAAAGTGCGCTTTGTCCATGCCGGATGCGGCGCGAACGCCTTATCCGGCCTACAAAAGTTTGCAAATTCAATAAATTGCAGAATTCATGTAGGCCTGATAAGCGAAGCGCATCAGGCATTTTTGCTTCTGTCATCGGTTTCAGGGTAAAGGAATCTGCCTTTTTCCGAAATCATTAATACAGTTTTTTCGCGCAGTCCAGCCAGTCACCTTTGAACGGACGCTTCATGTTTTCGATAGCGTCGATGATGTCGTGGTGAACCAGCTGTTCGTTCTGGATACCTACACAACGACCGCCGTAACCTGCCAGCAGCAGATCGATAGCGTAAGCGCCCATACGGGAAGCCAGAATACGGTCGTAAGGCACCGGAGAACCACCGCGCTGGATGTGGCCCAGCACAGTTGCGCGGGTTTCACGACCGGTTTCTTTCTCGATGAAATGCGCCAGTTCGTCAACATCACACATATGTTCGGTAATCGCCACGATCGCGTGTTTTTTACCTTTCGCGATACCCGCTTTGATTTCGTTTACCAGGTCTTCACGGCTGAATTCAACTTCCGGAACCACAACGAATTCACAGCCACCGGCAATGGCCGCAGCCAACGTCAGATCTCCACAATAACGGCCCATCACTTCCACCACGGAAATACGCTGGTGAGAAGAAGAGGTGTCACGCAGACGGTCGATCGCTTCTACAACGGTGCTCAGCGCAGTGAAGAAACCGATAGTGTAGTCAGTGCCTTTGATGTCGTTGTCGATAGTGCCCGGCAGACCGATGCACGGGAAGCCCATTTCGGTCAGACGCATTGCACCCATGTAGGAACCGTCACCGCCGATAACCACCAGCGCGTCGATACCACGTTTTTTCAGGTTTTCGATAGCCACGGCGCGGATGTTCTCGTCGCGGAATTCCGGGAAACGCGCAGAACCGAGGAACGTACCGCCACGGTTGATCATGTCAGACACGCTGTAACGGTCTAGCTGTACCATACGGTCTTCATACAGACCCAGATAGCCGTCATAAATACCCATTACTTCCAGACCTTCTGTCAGCGCAGAACGAACAACCCCGCGAATTGCGGCGTTCATGCCTGGCGCATCACCGCCGCTTGTCAACACACCGATTTTCTTAATCATGACTACCTCTGAACTTTGGAATGCAAAATGAAATCTGTTGCCGGAAGTCTTCTTGCACATCGAAGTGATCCAACGAATGTGCAAATAGTATAACAATCACTTCCTGCTGAATTGATTCAGGTCAGGCCAAATGGCGGTATTTTATACACAAAATGCGGGTCTGGCTCTCTTTTATACTGATTATGAAAGCATAGACCGTTTACCCTCCCTGGGTACGACGGAACAGGGGTCCTGATGGATAATTACATCCGATCCCGGAAAACGCCGTAAAATAGCCTGCTCTACCTGATCCGCCACCATATGTGCCTGAACCAAAGGCAGAGAGTCTTCCATTTCCAAATGAATCTGAATAAAGCGGGTCGGCCCTGACTGCCGCGTGCGAAGATCGTGAGCGCCGCTAACACCCGGCCAGGAAGTCACGATATCAATAATTTCTTGCCGTTCCTCATCAGGTAATGCGCGATCCAGTAATGACTGTACTGCCTCATATCCCATGCGTAACGCGCTATATAAAATATAGATGCCGATTCCCAATGCAAACAGAGCATCGGCGCGATGCCAGCCGTACCAGGACAACCCCAGCGCCAGCAGAATTGCGCCGTTCATCATAACATCAGACTGGTAATGTAGCATATCAGCCCGCACCGCCTGGCTTTGCGTCCGGCGCACCACCCAACGCTGAAACGAGACAAGGATAATCGTACAAATTAGCGCCACAATTGTCACGATAACCCCGACGCCTGGATCTGTCATCGGTGTTGGAGATATCAGATGTTGAATACCTGTCAAAAACAGGAATAGTGCCGAACCGGAGATAAACATACTTTGCGCCAGCGCCGCGAGGGACTCAGCTTTACCGTGACCAAACGAGTGATTATCGTCGGCAGGTTGCAGGGAATATCGCACCACCAATAAATTCGTCAACGACGCGCCGATATCCACCAGCGAATCCACCAGCGCGGCGAGAATACTCACCGACCCGGTATACCACCATGCAAAAATTTTAATCAGCAATAGCAGCGAAGCCATCGCCGTCGCAGCAATCGCCGCCCGACTGACCAGCCGTCCATAAGATTGATTCATAAATACTCCCGCTATCAACTGACGCTAGTATAACGGAAGCAAATCATCTGCAATGCATTAAGCAGCAGGCAAATTGAGGATAAAAAAAACCCCCACATCATGTGGGGGAAGACAGGGATGGTGTCACAAAAAAGCACCTAACCTGATGATATAAATGGATTTATATCAAGCACTGTCCACATAGCGTCCACATCGACCATAAATAAAGCCCCTTAACTGAGGGGCTATTTTTGTGATCACATCCACATAATTTGCTGCCCTGACGGCAACGGATGCGGTCTTACAGCGTGGACTTCTCCCGGCTTCACGATGTATCGCTGTACCGACTCATAAGTGATGAACGTGGCGCTGCAATTCACGTTCTGACACTGGTGATAACGCTCTTTTGTCGTGTCAGTGATATAGCGACTTGTACGCGCATGTGCGGCATGCTGGCATAAAGGACAATGAAACATCGCGAGCACCTCTTCCGGTTTTGTTGATGGTGCCATTTTAGTTAATTTACCCTTATAAAACAAAAAGATAAAAACAAAACATCACTCATCATCTTCTGTTTCGTACTCCACATCAGAAAGCCTGACCTCAAGCTCTAAGGACGTCGTGAAGCCGCTATTATTCAGAAAATGTGTCACCTTAGTGATTGTCCAGTCCTGCTCGTCTATGACGCGCTTAAAGCCTGACACTTTGACCGGTGTTTCCGTGTAAATATCTGCCCGACCGGTAGCCAGGCTGATGGAGAACTCCGCCACGCCCCGTTGCAGCTTATCCCACTTCGCCTGAGCGGCGCGCATGGCCTGCGCTTTCGTGGCATATACCGTGGTCAGGGCAAAAACGTTGTCAGCCTCACCGGCCATGTATTCACCTTCGCGCGCTTCCGGTACTTTTGGCGCTTTCTTCTGCGTGACTGGTTTCGCTTTCGGGTGCTCCAGTGCGCGCAGGTGTTTCTCTTTCTTTTTGCGTTTCAGTTTTACCTTCTGCTTTTGCGGCTTCGGGTCTTTGGTGTGAAGCCACTTTGCCGTTACGCCGGTATCCGGCATGTTCACAAAATTAATTCAATTGGATGAATTTTCCGGGCAACACCCAATTCACGGACTGCCGCCACTGACGGAGGCCAACCCTGAAATGACGTTCCTGGAAAAAGCAGAAATCGAAAAACTGTTAAATGTTTTGGCTGGTGATGACTTACTTGTCGCGCTTTTATGTCTGAGCACTGGAGGAAGATGGACGGAAGTTGCCACGCTAAAACCAGCACAGATTACAAATTGCAGGGTTACCTTCCTGAAAACCAAAAACGGTAAAAAGCGAACCGTGCCGATTTCTGAGGAACTGGAGAAAAAAGTTAAAGAGGAGGCCAGCGCCAAATTATTCAAAGTTGATTATGAGAAATTTTGCGGGATTTTACGCAGAGTGAAACCTGATATACCACCCAATCAGGCAACCCACATCCTGCGGCATACATTCGCAAGCCATTTCATGATGAATGGGGGCAATATAATCGCACTGCAACAGATTCTGGGACATGCGAGCATTCAGCAGACGATGGCCTATGCGCACCTTGCGCCTGACTATCTGCAAAATGCCGTCGCTCTGAATCCACTAAAAGGCGGAGTGACGTTATAAATTTCCCCCTCTGAGTGTCCACATAGTGTCCACACTCAAGAAATTTTGAAACCGCTCCAAACCCTTACAGCTTTCGATAAGTACCTGTTTTTACTTTTGATTGCATGTAAGTAATTGATAAAAAAAACCCCCACATCATGTGGGGGAAGACAGGGATGGTGTCTATGGCAAGGAAAACAGGGTTTACTACTGGGAACGTGAGTTGCTACTACTCAATAGCTTCAACGATGAACTTTTTTGCCATTGCGTCACGTCACGCAACTGCTCCATTCGTTGTTGATGTTTCTCGTTTAAAACCGCTTGCTGCTCCGGCGTTAACAGGCGATACATTTGGTTGCGGACTTTTGCCATCTCAACCTGACGAGCAATTTGCTCATTCGCCATTTTTTCTGCCTGTGCGCGCACAGCGTTTTCATCAAAATTTTCTGCGGTGACAAGGCGATGCATTGTCTCCAGTTCGCTAACATTAACAGGAGGCTGTTCGTGCCGGGCCTGTTGCATAAGATCTCGCATCTGCTGACGCTGATGTTCGGTTAAACTTATGCCGTCGAACATATGGCTCTGCGTACTGCGCTGCGTAAGTTCTTCACCCGGATGCCAGTTATCGCCTGAACCGACTTCAGCAGCGTGGCTTAATGAACTGACTGCCAGCGTTGAGGCCATGACGGCAGCGGTAACTATGCGCATCATTTGCTCCCAAAATCTTTCTGTCGCGATTCAACGATAGAGAGTTTACGATTCAGGCTGCAAACATGCGTCAGGGGGTGTAAAACAACGTAAAGTCATGGATTAGCGACGTCTGATGACGTAATTTCTGCCTCGGAGGTATTTAAACAATGAATAAAATCCTGTTAGTTGATGATGACCGAGAGCTGACTTCCCTATTAAAGGAGCTGCTCGAGATGGAAGGCTTCAACGTGATTGTTGCCCACGATGGGGAACAGGCGCTTGATCTTCTGGACGACAGCATTGATTTACTTTTGCTTGACGTAATGATGCCGAAGAAAAATGGTATCGACACATTAAAAGCACTTCGCCAGACACACCAGACGCCTGTCATTATGTTGACGGCGCGCGGCAGTGAACTTGATCGCGTTCTCGGCCTTGAGCTGGGCGCAGATGACTATCTCCCGAAACCGTTTAATGATCGTGAACTGGTGGCACGTATTCGCGCGATCCTGCGCCGTTCGCACTGGAGCGAGCAACAGCAAAACAACGACAACGGTTCACCGACACTGGAAGTTGATGCCTTAGTGCTGAATCCAGGCCGTCAGGAAGCCAGCTTCGACGGGCAAACGCTGGAGTTAACCGGTACTGAGTTTACCCTGCTCTATTTGCTGGCACAGCATCTGGGTCAGGTGGTTTCCCGTGAACATTTAAGCCAGGAAGTGCTGGGCAAACGCCTGACGCCTTTCGACCGCGCTATCGATATGCACATTTCCAACCTGCGTCGTAAACTGCCGGATCGTAAAGATGGTCACCCGTGGTTTAAAACCTTGCGTGGTCGCGGCTACCTGATGGTTTCTGCTTCATGATAGGCAGCTTAACCGCGCGCATCTTCGCCATCTTCTGGCTGACGCTGGCGCTGGTGTTGATGTTGGTTTTGATGTTACCCAAGCTCGATTCACGCCAGATGACCGAGCTTCTGGATAGCGAACAGCGTCAGGGGCTGATGATTGAGCAGCATGTTGAAGCGGAGCTGGCGAACGATCCGCCCAACGATTTAATGTGGTGGCGGCGTCTGTTCCGGGCGATTGATAAGTGGGCACCGCCAGGACAGCGTTTGTTATTGGTGACCACCGAAGGCCGCGTGATCGGCGCTGAACGCAGCGAAATGCAGATCATTCGTAACTTTATTGGTCAGGCCGATAACGCCGATCATCCGCAGAAGAAAAAGTATGGCCGCGTGGAACTGGTCGGTCCGTTCTCCGTACGTGATGGCGAAGATAATTACCAACTTTATCTGATTCGTCCGGCCAGCAGTTCTCAATCCGATTTCATTAACTTACTGTTTGACCGCCCGCTATTACTGCTGATTGTCACCATGTTGGTCAGTACGCCGCTGCTGTTGTGGTTGGCCTGGAGTCTGGCAAAACCGGCGCGTAAGCTGAAAAACGCTGCCGATGAAGTTGCCCAGGGAAACTTACGCCAGCACCCGGAACTGGAAGCGGGGCCACAGGAATTCCTTGCCGCAGGTGCCAGTTTTAACCAGATGGTCACCGCGCTGGAGCGCATGATGACCTCTCAGCAGCGTCTGCTTTCTGATATCTCTCACGAGCTGCGCACCCCGCTGACGCGTCTGCAACTGGGTACGGCGTTACTGCGCCGTCGTAGCGGTGAAAGCAAGGAACTGGAGCGTATTGAAACCGAAGCGCAACGTCTGGACAGCATGATCAACGATCTGTTGGTGATGTCACGTAATCAGCAAAAAAACGCGCTGGTTAGCGAAACCATCAAAGCCAACCAGTTGTGGAGTGAAGTGCTGGATAACGCGGCGTTCGAAGCCGAGCAAATGGGCAAGTCGTTGACAGTTAACTTCCCGCCTGGGCCGTGGCCGCTGTACGGCAATCCGAACGCCCTGGAAAGTGCGCTGGAAAACATTGTTCGTAATGCTCTGCGTTATTCCCATACGAAGATTGAAGTGGGCTTTGCGGTAGATAAAGACGGTATCACCATTACGGTGGACGACGATGGTCCTGGCGTTAGCCCGGAAGATCGCGAACAGATTTTCCGTCCGTTCTATCGTACCGATGAAGCACGCGATCGTGAATCTGGCGGTACAGGTTTGGGGCTGGCGATTGTTGAAACCGCCATTCAGCAGCATCGTGGCTGGGTGAAGGCAGAAGACAGCCCGCTGGGCGGTTTACGGCTGGTGATTTGGTTGCCGCTGTATAAGCGGAGTTAAACTTCGCATTTGCAGGCAGGATAAGGCGTTTACGCCGCATCCGGCATTTGAGCAGGATGCCTGATGCGACGCTGATAGCGTCTTATCAGGCCTACACTCCGGGGGTTATTTTCCCCACAACCGGCGGGAAAAATCTTCGATCTTGCCGCTCAGTCGGCGCTTTTGCATCGTCCGCGTCCAGCTTTTCGATAACCCGGCAGCGGAGAGTAAACGGTGATATTGATCGTCATCAAACGGCATATGCCATGCGATGGCGGCAGCCTCCTGCACGGTCACATCGCTGACACGGGAAACCAACTCCAGCGGCGCGTCCGCAGACACTTTCCCTGGCGCTATCACGCTATACAACCACCCCACCTTACCTGTGTTTTGCATCAACTGCGCTATATCGCTGATATCAAAATGGTAATTGAGTTTATAGCAAGGCGAGCGCGGCTGGCTGACCTGAATTAATGCCTCTCCCCAGCGGAAAATATCGCCCATATAAACATTACTTTCCGTCAGGCCGTCGGTTGAGAGGTTTTCACCAAACGCAGGCGCAACAAACAACTCCGCCTGTTCCGGAAATTCCCGCGCCCAGTAGAGATAATGCTCACGAGGATAATGACACAGCGCTCTGTCTGGCCCGCCGTGAACCTTTTTCTCCGCCTGCTCGTCACCTTCCAGCCCCAGCTCCGTCAGCATCAACTCACCATCAACCTGGATTTTAGCAATTGCGCTGGGTTTGCCTTCGGGATAAGCCTGAATCTTGCCTGTGTATACATCAACCGGATATCGCATCTGTTCCCTCTCCACGAGAAATTTCCCCATTAGACCATATTTATTTTATGTCAGGCGTGCTGTTTTCGCGGTAAGTATCCAGGCAGGAACTCAATAGCAAACCGGACGAACGTTAGTTCATCCGGCTGTGGGGATTAAGGAAGCAGGTTTATTTCACCGTACCTAAAATTTCGATTTTCGCTGCTCTGGCTTTGACTTTACGTGACCAGATAGAGGTAAGAATTGGCACCAGAATCGAAGTCACAATGACCGCCGTCGCTACCAGCGAAGTTGCTGCCGGAGCCATCGGTTTAAACGCAGGCACCATTTCTGCAATCAGCACAGGTGTCGCTACCGCGGCCCCTGCGGAACTGGAAGCGGCAATTCCGGCAGTGCCATCGCCACCGCCAATCAATTTATCGGCGATAATCAACGGAATACCGGTCACGATAATTACTGCCACACCCAACAGGATCCCCAGCAAACCAGTCTGGGCAATCACAGTCAAATCAATGGTATTGCCCAGCGCGAAGGCAAAGAATGGAATCAGCGTTTGCACCGCTTTGCTGAAAAATTCTCGCAATTCAGGGTCAAGGTTCCCCAGGGCAAAGCCCACCAGGAACGGTAATACTGCGCCGACGAAAACATGCGGTTCAAACGAGGCAATCCCGGCAGTGCCCAGAATAATCATCGTCATGAGCGGCCCGGACTCCAACGACATCAACACAAATGCCCCAGCTTCTTCTTTTGTGCCGTACTGCTGCATGATGGAAGCGTAAAGTCCGCCATTGGTCATATCCATCGCCGCCACCAGCGCCAGCGTTGAAAGTCCGGCAAAGAATCCAACTTCAACACCATGTTCCGGAATAATACGCGAGGCAATTGCCGCAACCACCCACGCGACGGCAATTTTAGTTACCACCAGCGTACCGGATTTACGCAGTACCGTTCCCGTCGCGCTTAATTTTATTGACGCCCCCATGCAAAAAAACCACACCGCCAGAATGGGCACCGTACCGGTAATCATCCCGTTGGTGAATGATCCAAAATATTTCCCCGCCCCCGGCGAGAAGGTGTGGCACAGTGCGCCAAGGAATAGCGGGACGAGCATCATCCCCCCCGGGATTTTCTCAATCGAGCGTTTTATCTGCATTTCCATCACCTGTCGGCATATTTTTAAGGGCTGATGCGTAATTCCTCAATGGAGCATCAGTGTTGATGGAAACGAAGATAGACATTCATTTAATCAATAAAAGTGATCAAAACCACATTAATTGAAACGCTGTTTTATTTTTATCGGATCATTGTTTTTATTTTGAAATTGATCACAAAAAAACCACCGCCGTTGGCGATGGTTCATTTTTTAAGCTGATATGCGGCCTATACGCCTCATTGCAGCAGGCGGCAAATGATTATTTTTTCGCCGCAAAACGTGCCGCTGCTTCGTCCCAGTTCACCACGTTCCAGAACTCTTTAATGTAGTCCGGACGGCGGTTCTGGAATTTCAGGTAGTAAGCATGTTCCCACACATCCAGGCCCATAATCGGGAAGCCGGAAGCGCCAGAAATAGCTTCACCCATCAGCGGAGAATCCTGGTTAGCAGTAGAAACCACCGCCAGTTTATCGCCTTTCAGCACCAGCCATGCCCAGCCGGAACCAAAGCGGGAAGCTGCCGCTTTTTCAAATTCTGCTTTGAAGTTATCAACGGAGCCGAAGTCACGTTCGATAGCCGCTTTCAGGTCACCCTGCAGGGTGGTGCCTTTTTTCAGACCTTTCCAGAACAGGCTGTGGTTAGCGTGACCGCCAGCGTTGTTGCGCAGTACGGTTTTCTTGTCTGCTGGCAGCTGGTCCAGTTTGGTGATCAGCTCTTCAACCGGCAGGTTGGCAAATTCTGGCAGGCTTTCCAGCGCCGCGTTGGCGTTGTTTACGTAGGTCTGATGGTGTTTGGTGTGGTGGATTTCCATGGTCTGCTTATCGAAGTGCGGTTCCAGGGCATCGTAAGCATACGGCAGGGATGGCAGGGTATAGCTCATATTCATCTCCAGTATTGTCGGGCGGCCGATTGTTAATGCCGCGTAAGCAGTTGGTTCATTATAGTTAATTAAATGATATTGAAAATGATTATCAATGCCGTACTTTTCGTAAGGGTATGGTTTTGCAGGAAAATGCCCGAGATGTGAAGCAAATCACCCACTTAATGCCGTGATTGCCAGTAAATCGACAACGGCGGCAACAGGCGAAAGGTTAATCGACAGCACGATTTTTACACTCATCTCGTCGGAGATGTGACGCGACGAAAAATGATGAGGATAAGAAGATGAGTAACGCGATTACGATGGGGATATTTTGGCATTTGATCGGCGCGGCCAGTGCAGCCTGTTTTTACGCTCCGTTCAAAAAAGTAAAAAAATGGTCATGGGAAACCATGTGGTCAGTCGGTGGGATTGTTTCGTGGATTATTCTGCCGTGGGCCATCAGCGCCCTGTTACTACCGAATTTCTGGGCGTATTACAGCTCGTTTAGTCTCTCTACGCTACTGCCTGTTTTTCTGTTCGGCGCTATGTGGGGGATCGGTAATATCAACTACGGCCTGACCATGCGTTATCTCGGCATGTCGATGGGAATTGGCATCGCCATTGGCATTACGTTGATTGTCGGTACGCTGATGACGCCAATTATCAACGGCAATTTCGATGTGTTGATTAGCACCGAAGGCGGACGCATGACGTTGCTCGGCGTTCTGGTGGCGCTGATTGGCGTAGGGATTGTAACTCGCGCCGGGCAGTTGAAAGAGCGCAAGATGGGCATTAAAGCCGAAGAGTTCAATCTGAAAAAAGGGCTGGTGCTGGCGGTGATGTGCGGCATTTTCTCTGCCGGGATGTCCTTTGCGATGAACGCCGCAAAACCGATGCATGAAGCCGCTGCCGCACTTGGCGTCGATCCACTGTATGTCGCTCTGCCAAGCTATGTTGTCATCATGGGCGGCGGCGCGATCATTAACCTCGGTTTCTGTTTTATTCGTCTGGCAAAAGTGAAAGATTTGTCGCTAAAAGCCGACTTCTCGCTGGCAAAATCGCTGATCATTCACAATGTGTTACTCTCGACACTGGGCGGGTTGATGTGGTATCTGCAATTCTTTTTCTATGCCTGGGGCCACGCCCGCATTCCGGCGCAGTATGACTACATCAGTTGGATGCTGCATATGAGTTTCTATGTATTGTGCGGCGGTATCGTCGGGCTGGTGCTGAAAGAGTGGAACAATGCAGGACGCCGTCCGGTAACGGTGTTGAGCCTCGGTTGTGTGGTGATTATTGTCGCCGCTAACATCGTCGGCATCGGCATGGCGAATTAATCTTTCTGCGAATTGAGATGACGCCACTGGCTGGGCGTCATCCCGGTTTCCCGGGTAAACACCACCGAAAAATAGTTACTATCTTCAAAGCCACATTCGGTCGAAATATCACTGATTAACAGGCGGCTATGCTGGAGAAGATATTGCGCATGACACACTCTGACCTGTCGCAGATATTGATTGATGGTCATTCCAGTCTGCTGGCGAAATTGCTGACGCAAAACGCGCTCACTGCACGATGCCTCATCACAAAATTTATCCAGCGCAAAGGGACTTTTCAGGCTAGCCGCCAGCCGGGTAATCAGCTTATCCAGCAACGTTTCGCTGGATGTTGGCGGCAACGAATCACTGGTGTAACGATGGCGATTCAGCAACATCACCAACTGCCCGAACAGCAACTCAGCCATTTCGTTAGCAAACGGCACATGCTGACTACTTTCATGCTCAAGCTGACCGATAACCTGCCGCGCCTGCGCCATCCCCATGCTACCTAAGCGCCAGTGTGGTTGCCCTGCGCTGGCGTTAAATCCCGGAATCGCCCCCTGCCAGTCAAGATTCAGCTTCAGACGCTCCGGGCAATAAATAATATTCTGCAAAACCAGATCGTTAACGGAAGCGTAGGAGTGTTTATCGTCAGCATGAATGTAAAAGAGATCGCCACGGGTAATGCGATAAGGGCGATCGTTGAGTACATGCAGGCCATTACCGCGCCAGACAATCACCAGCTCACAAAAATCATGTGTATGTTCAGCAAAGACATCTTGCGGATAACGGTCAGCCACAGCGACTGCCTGCTGGTCGCTGGCAAAAAAATCATCTTTGAGAAGTTTTAACTGATGCGCCACCGTGGCTACCTCGGCCAGAGAACGAAGTTGATTATTCGCAATATGGCGTACAAATACGTTGAGAAGATTCGCGTTATTGCAGAAAGCCATCCCGTCCCTGGCGAATATCACGCGGTGACCAGTTAAACTCTCGGCGAAAAAGCGTCGAAAAGTGGTTACTGTCGCTGAATCCACAGCGATAGGCGATGTCAGTAACGCTGGCCTCGCTGTGGCGTAGCAGATGTCGGGCTTTCATCAGTCGCAGGCGGTTCAGGTATCGCTGAGGCGTCAGTCCCGTTTGCTGCTTAAGCTGCCGATGTAGCGTACGCAGTGAAAGAGAAAATTGATCCGCCACGGCATCCCAATTCACCTCATCGGCAAAATGGTCCTCCAGCCAGGCCAGAAGCAAGTTGAGACGTGATGCGCTGTTTTCCAGGTTCTCCTGCAAACTGCTTTTACGCAGCAAGAGCAGTAATTGCATAAACAAGATCTCGCGACTGGCGGTCGAGGGTAAATCATTTTCCCCTTCCTGCTGTTCCATCTGTGCAACCAGCTGTCGCACCTGCTGCAATACGCTGTGGTTAACGCGCCAGTGAGACGGATACTGCCCATCCAGCTCTTGTGGCAGCAACTGATTCAGCCCGGCGAGAAACTGAAATCGATCCGGCGAGCGATACAGCACATTGGTCAGACACAGATTATCGGTATGTTCATACAGATGCCGATCATGATCGCGTACGAAACAGACCGTGCCACCGGTGATGGTATAGGGCTGCCCATTAAACACATGAATACCCGTGCCATGTTCGACAATCACAATTTCATGAAAATCATGATGATGTTCAGGAAAATCCGCCTGCGGGAGCCGGGGTTCTATCGCCACGGACGCGTTACCAGACGGAAAAAAATCCACACTATGTAATACGGTCATACTGGCCTCCTGATGTCGTCAACACGGCGAAATAGTAATCACGAGGTCAGGTTCTTACCTTAAATTTTCGACGGAAAACCACGTAAAAAACGTCGATTTTTCAAGATACAGCGTGAATTTTCAGGAAATGCGGTGAGCATCACATCACCACAATTCAGCAAATTGTGAACATCATCACGTTCATCTTTCCCTGGTTGCCAATGGCCCATTTTCCTGTCAGTAACGAGAAGGTCGCGAATTCAGGCGCTTTTTAGACTGGTCGTAATGAAATTCAGCAGGATCACATTATGACCTTTCGCAATTGTGTCGCCGTCGATCTCGGCGCATCCAGTGGGCGCGTGATGCTGGCGCGTTACGAGCGTGAATGCCGCAGCCTGACGCTGCGCGAAATCCATCGTTTTAACAATGGGCTGCATAGTCAGAACGGCTATGTCACCTGGGATGTGGATAGCCTTGAAAGTGCCATTCGCCTTGGATTAAACAAGGTGTGCGAGGAAGGGATTCGTATCGATAGCATTGGGATTGATACCTGGGGCGTGGACTTTGTGCTGCTCGACCAACAGGGTCAGCGTGTGGGCCTGCCCGTTGCTTATCGCGATAGCCGCACCAATGGCCTAATGGCGCAGGCACAACAACAACTCGGCAAACGCGATATTTATCAACGTAGCGGCATCCAGTTTCTGCCCTTCAATACGCTTTATCAGTTGCGTGCGCTGACGGAGCAACAACCTGAACTTATTCCACACATTGCTCACGCTCTGCTGATGCCGGATTACTTCAGTTATCGCCTGACCGGCAAGATGAACTGGGAATATACCAACGCCACGACCACGCAACTGGTCAATATCAATAGCGACGACTGGGACGAGTCGCTACTGGCGTGGAGCGGGGCCAACAAAGCCTGGTTTGGTCGCCCGACGCATCCGGGTAATGTCATAGGTCACTGGATTTGCCCGCAGGGTAATGAGATTCCAGTGGTCGCCGTTGCCAGCCATGATACCGCCAGCGCGGTTATCGCCTCGCCGTTAAACGGCTCACGTGCTGCTTATCTCTCTTCTGGCACCTGGTCATTGATGGGCTTCGAAAGCCAGACGCCATTTACCAATGACACGGCACTGGCAGCCAACATCACCAATGAAGGCGGGGCGGAAGGTCGCTATCGGGTGCTGAAAAATATTATGGGCTTATGGCTGCTTCAGCGAGTGCTTCAGGAGCAGCAAATCAACGATCTTCCGGCGCTTATCTCCGCGACACAGGCACTTCCGGCTTGCCGCTTCATTATCAATCCCAATGACGATCGCTTTATTAATCCTGAGACGATGTGCAGCGAAATTCAGGCTGCGTGTCGGGAAACGGCGCAACCGATCCCGGAAAGTGATGCTGAACTGGCGCGCTGCATTTTCGACAGTCTGGCGCTGCTGTATGCCGATGTGTTGCATGAGCTGGCGCAGCTGCGCGGTGAAGATTTCTCGCAACTGCATATTGTCGGCGGAGGCTGCCAGAACACGCTGCTCAACCAGCTATGCGCCGATGCCTGCGGTATTCGGGTGATCGCCGGGCCTGTTGAAGCCTCGACGCTCGGCAATATCGGCATCCAGTTAATGACGCTGGATGAACTCAACAATGTGGATGATTTCCGTCAGGTCGTCAGCACCACCGCGAATCTGACCACCTTTACCCCTAATCCTGACAGTGAAATTGCCCACTATGTGGCGCAGATTCACTCTACACGACAGACAAAGGAGCTTTGCGCATGACCACTCAACTGGAACAGGCCTGGGAGCTAGCGAAACAGCGTTTCGCGGCGGTGGGGATTGATGTCGAGGAGGCGCTGCGCCAACTTGATCGTTTACCCGTTTCAATGCACTGCTGGCAGGGCGATGATGTTTCCGGTTTTGAAAACCCGGAAGGTTCGCTGACCGGGGGGATTCAGGCCACAGGCAATTATCCGGGCAAAGCGCGTAATGCCAGTGAGCTACGTGCCGATCTGGAACAGGCTATGCGGCTGATTCCGGGGCCGAAACGACTTAATTTACATGCCATCTATCTGGAATCAGATACGCCAGTCTCGCGCGACCAGATCAAACCAGAGCACTTCAAAAACTGGGTTGAATGGGCGAAAGCCAATCAGCTCGGTCTGGATTTTAACCCCTCCTGCTTTTCGCATCCGCTAAGCGCCGATGGCTTTACGCTTTCCCATGCCGACGACAGCATTCGCCAGTTCTGGATTGATCACTGCAAAGCCAGCCGTCGCGTTTCGGCCTATTTTGGCGAGCAACTCGGCACACCATCGGTGATGAACATCTGGATCCCGGATGGTATGAAAGATATCACCGTTGACCGTCTCGCCCCGCGTCAGCGTCTGCTGGCAGCACTGGATGAGGTGATCAGCGAGAAGCTAAACCCTGCGCACCATATCGACGCCGTTGAGAGCAAATTGTTTGGCATTGGCGCAGAGAGCTACACGGTTGGCTCCAATGAGTTTTACATGGGGTATGCCACCAGCCGCCAGACTGCGCTGTGCCTGGACGCCGGGCACTTCCACCCGACTGAAGTGATTTCCGACAAGATTTCCGCCGCCATGCTGTATGTGCCGCAGTTGCTGCTGCACGTCAGCCGTCCGGTTCGCTGGGACAGCGATCACGTAGTGCTGCTGGATGATGAAACCCAGGCAATTGCCAGTGAGATTGTGCGTCACGATCTGTTTGACCGGGTGCATATCGGCCTTGACTTCTTCGATGCCTCTATCAACCGCATTGCCGCGTGGGTCATTGGTACACGCAATATGAAAAAAGCCCTGCTGCGTGCGTTGCTGGAACCTACCGCTGAGCTGCGCAAGCTGGAAGCGGCGGGCGATTACACTGCGCGTCTGGCACTGCTGGAAGAGCAGAAATCGTTGCCGTGGCAGGCGGTCTGGGAAATGTATTGCCAACGTCACGATACGCCAGCAGGTAGCGAATGGCTGGAGAGCGTGCGGGCTTATGAGAAAGAAATTTTGAGTCGCCGCGGGTAAACACTGCCGGATGCGGCGCGAGCGCCTTATCCGGCCTACGGGTCGTGCATCCGACAACACCGAATTTACAGGAACACAGAACATGCAAAACATTACTCAGTCCTGGTTTGTCCAGGGAATGATCAAAACCACCACCGACGCCTGGCTGAAAGGCTGGGACGAACGCAACGGCGGCAACCTGACGCTGCGCCTGGATGACGCCGATATCGCGCCTTATAAAGACAACTTCCATGCACAACCGCGCTATATCCCGCTCAGCCAGCCCATGCCTTTACTGGCAAATACACCGTTTATTGTCACCGGCTCCGGCAAATTCTTCCGTAACGTCCAGCTTGATCCTGCAGCTAACTTAGGCGTCGTAAAAGTCGACAGCGACGGCGCGGGCTACCATATTCTCTGGGGGTTAACCAACGAAGCCGTCCCCACTTCCGAACTTCCGGCTCACTTCCTTTCCCACTGCGAGCGCATTAAAGCCACCAACGGTAAAGATCGGGTGATCATGCACTGCCACGCCACCAACCTGATCGCCCTCACCTATGTACTTGAAAACGACACCGCGGTCTTCACTCGCCAACTGTGGGAAGGCAGCACCGAGTGTCTGGTGGTATTCCCGGATGGCGTTGGCATTTTGCCGTGGATGGTGCCCGGCACGGACGAAATCGGCCAGGCGACCGCACAAGAGATGCAAAAACATTCGCTGGTGTTGTGGCCCTTCCACGGCGTCTTCGGCAGCGGACCGACGCTGGATGAAACCTTCGGTTTAATCGACACCGCAGAAAAATCAGCACAAGTATTAGTGAAGGTTTATTCGATGGGCGGCATGAAACAGACCATCAGCCGTGAAGAGTTGATAGCGCTCGGCAAGCGTTTCGGCGTTACGCCACTCGCCAGTGCGCTGGCGCTGTAAGGAGCAAACATGATCCGCAAAGCCTTTGTCATGCAGGTAAACCCCGACGCCCACGAAGAGTATCAGCGTCGGCATAATCCCATCTGGCCAGAACTGGAAGCAGTGCTGAAATCTCACGGTGCGCATAACTACGCCATCTATCTCGACAAAGCGCGTAATCTGCTGTTTGCCATGGTAGAGATTGAATCTGAAGAACGCTGGAATGCGGTTGCCAGCACTGATGTTTGCCAACGTTGGTGGAAATATATGACCGATGTTATGCCCGCTAACCCGGATAACAGCCCGGTGAGTAGCGAGCTGCAAGAAGTGTTTTACCTACCGTAATTGCCCAATGTGCCAGAGATGCCTCCGGCACAATATTTTAAATTTCGATTTGAAAAATTAAACATATTACATCTCCCGGTAAGTTATATTTCCCTGATACATTGTGAGTAAATCACAAAAATAATGAATAACCCATTAATGATTCATGTGGTTTATTTAAATAACCATTATGTGCATTACTCCGCAAATCTGACCTTTCACTCTGTCTCAAATTGTCATTGTTTACCGACATATCGCCTCTCATCACTTAATCGCTCCACCATTACAATTGATTAAAATATATTTTATGGAGTCCGATTAATGGCAGCTCTTACTGCAAGCTGTATTGACCTGAATATTCAGGGCAATGGCGCTTATTCCGTTCTGAAGCAGTTGGCGACAATAGCGTTACAAAACGGTTTTATCACCGACTCACACCAGTTCCTGCAAACCCTGCTGCTGCGCGAAAAAATGCACTCTACTGGATTTGGTTCCGGTGTCGCCGTGCCGCACGGTAAAAGCGCCTGCGTTAAACAACCGTTCGTATTATTCGCCCGCAAAGCGCAGGCTATTGACTGGAAAGCCAGCGATGGCGAAGACGTCAATTGCTGGATCTGCCTCGGCGTGCCGCAAAGCGGCGAAGAGGATCAGGTCAAAATCATCGGCACACTGTGTCGCAAAATTATTCACAAGGAATTTATTCATCAACTGCAACAGGGCGATACCGACCAGGTGCTTGCCTTGTTAAATCAAACCCTCAGCTCATAAGGAAGTGGCGATGGAGTCATCCTTACGTATTGTCGCGATCACCAACTGCCCCGCCGGGATCGCTCACACCTACATGGTGGCGGAAGCCCTGGAACAGAAAGCCCGTTCTCTCGGTCATACCATAAAAGTGGAAACTCAAGGGTCCAGTGGCGTTGAAAACCGCTTATCCAGCGAAGAGATTGCCGCTGCCGATTACGTCATTCTCGCTACCGGGCGTGGCCTGAGCGGTGATGATCGCGCGCGGTTTGCCGGGAAGAAAGTTTATGAGATTGCCATCTCCCAGGCGTTGAAAAATATCGACCAGATTTTCAGCGAATTACCGACAAACTCGCAGCTTTTTGCCGCAGATAGCGGCGTGAAGCTTGGCAAACAGGAAGTGCAAAGCGGTAGCGTGATGAGCCACCTGATGGCGGGCGTCTCTGCGGCGCTGCCGTTTGTCATCGGCGGTGGTATCCTGGTGGCGCTTGCCAACATGCTGGTGCAGTTCGGTTTGCCGTATACCGATATGTCGAAAGGCGCGCCGTCGTTTACCTGGGTAGTTGAATCCATCGGTTACCTTGGCTTCACCTTTATGATCCCCATCATGGGCGCTTATATTGCCTCGTCGATTGCCGATAAACCGGCTTTCGCTCCGGCGTTTCTGGTTTGCTATCTGGCGAACGACAAAGCGCTGCTCGGCACCCAGTCGGGTGCGGGATTCCTCGGCGCGGTGGTGCTGGGGCTGGCGATTGGCTATTTCGTCTTCTGGTTCCGCAAAGTGCGCCTTGGCAAAGCATTACAACCGCTGCTCGGTTCAATGCTGATCCCGTTCGTTACTCTGCTGGTTTTCGGCGTGCTCACTTACTACGTTATCGGGCCGGTGATGTCCGACCTCATGGGCGGGCTGCTCCACTTCCTGAATACCATTCCTCCATCAATGAAGTTTGCGGCAGCGTTTCTGGTCGGTGCGATGCTGGCGTTCGATATGGGCGGCCCCATCAATAAAACCGCCTGGTTCTTCTGCTTCTCACTGCTGGAAAAACACATTTATGACTGGTACGCCATCGTCGGCGTTGTCGCGTTGATGCCGCCCGTTGCGGCGGGTCTTGCGACGTTCATTGCGCCCAAACTGTTTACCCGACAGGAAAAAGAGGCTGCCAGTAGTGCCATTGTGGTCGGTGCCACAGTCGCAACCGAACCGGCTATTCCTTACGCTCTGGCAGCTCCGTTGCCGATGATTACCGCCAATACGCTGGCGGGCGGCATTACCGGCGTGCTGGTGATCGCTTTCGGAATCAAACGTCTGGCACCTGGTTTGGGTATCTTTGACCCGCTGATCGGCCTGATGTCGCCGGTAGATTCGTTTTATCTGGTGCTGGCGATTGGCCTCGCGCTGAACATTTCATTCATTATCGTCCTGAAAGGATTGTGGTTACGCCGCAAAGCGAAAGCCGCGCAACAGGAGCTTGTCCATGAACATTGAGTTACTGCAACAGTTGTGCGAAGCCAGCGCCGTCAGCGGCGATGAACAGGAAGTTCGCGACATTCTGATAAACACGCTGGAACCTTGCGTTAATGAGATCACCTTTGATGGTCTGGGCAGCTTTGTTGCCCGTAAGGGGAATAAAGGTCCAAAAGTTGCCGTTGTCGGACATATGGATGAAGTCGGCTTTATGGTCACCCACATCGACGAGAGCGGTTTTCTGCGTTTTACCACCATTGGCGGCTGGTGGAATCAGTCGATGCTCAACCACCGGGTAACCATACGCACACACAAGGGAGTGAAAATCCCTGGTGTGATTGGTTCCGTCGCGCCTCATGCGTTAACGGAAAAGCAAAAGCAACAACCGCTGTCATTTGATGAGATGTTCATTGATATTGGCGCGAACAGTCGCGAAGAGGTGGAAAAGCGCGGCGTGGAAATTGGTAATTTTATTAGCCCGGAAGCCAATTTTGCCTGCTGGGGCGAAGATAAAGTGGTCGGCAAGGCGTTGGATAACCGCATCGGCTGCGCAATGATGGCTGAACTATTGCAGACGGTGAATAATCCCGAAATTACGCTGTATGGCGTTGGCAGTGTGGAAGAAGAAGTTGGGCTACGCGGGGCGCAAACCTCGGCGGAACACATTAAACCGGACGTCGTGATCGTGTTGGATACCGCCGTAGCGGGCGATGTTCCGGGCATTGATAACATTAAATACCCGCTGAAACTGGGCCAGGGGCCGGGGCTGATGCTGTTTGACAAGCGCTACTTCCCCAACCAGAAACTGGTAGCAGCGTTAAAAAGCTGTGCCGCACATAACGATTTACCGCTGCAATTTTCCACCATGAAAACCGGTGCGACGGATGGCGGGCGCTACAACGTGATGGGCGGCGGGCGTCCGGTTGTCGCGCTGTGTCTGCCAACTCGTTATCTGCACGCCAACAGCGGTATGATTTCAAAAGCCGATTACGAAGCTCTGCTCACGCTGATACGGGGTTTTCTGACGACCTTAACTGCGGAGAAAGTCAACGCGTTTAGCCAGTTCCGTCAGGTGGATTAATGCTAAACGAACGCCAGTTAAAGATTGTCGATCTGCTGGAGCAACAGCCGCGCACGCCTGGCGAGCTGGCGCAACAGACTGGCGTTTCAGGCAGGACCATCCTGCGTGATATTGACTATCTCAACTTCACCCTTAACGGCAAAGCCCGCATTTTCGCCAGTGGCAGTGCGGGCTATCAGCTGGAAATCTTCGAGCGCCGCAGCTTTTTTCAGTTGCTGCAAAAGCACGATAACGACGATCGGCTGCTGGCGCTGTTATTACTGAATACTTTCACTCCCCGTGCGCAACTCGCCTCGGCGCTTAATTTGCCAGAAACGTGGGTAGCAGAGCGTCTGCCCCGGTTAAAACAGCGTTATGAACGCACTTGTTGCCTGGCCAGCCGCCCTGGTTTGGGCCATTTCATTGATGAGACAGAAGAGAAACGCGTTATCTTGCTGGCGAACTTGCTGCGCAAAGATCCGTTTTTAATTCCGCTGGCGGGCATAACACGAGACAACCTTCAGCATTTATCCACGGCCTGCGACAACCAACACCGCTGGCCGCTCATGCAGGGTGATTATCTCTCCAGCCTGATTCTGGCGATTTACGCCCTGCGTAATCAACTGACCGATGAGTGGCCGCAATATCCCGGTGACGAGATAAAACAAATCGTTGAACATAGCGGTCTGTTTCTTGGTGATAACGCTGTAAGAACCCTGACGGGTTTGATAGAGAAACAGCATCAGCAAGCGCAGGTAATTTCAGCCGATAATGTGCAGGGGTTGCTGCAAAGGGTGCCGGGCATCGCGTCATTGAATATTATTGATGCGCAGCTGGTTGAGAATATTACCGGGCATTTATTACGTTGCCTTGCCGCACCAGTGTGGATTGCTGAGCACCGCCAGAGCAGCATGAATAACCTGAAAGCCGCCTGGCCTGCGGCCTTTGATATGAGTCTGCACTTTATTACGCTACTGCGTGAACAGCTCGATATTCCCCTTTTCGACAGCGATCTGATCGGTTTGTATTTTGCCTGTGCGCTGGAGCGGCATCAAAACGAACGCCAGCCGATCATTTTGCTCTCGGACCAGAACGCGATTGCCACCATTAATCAGCTCGCCATTGAGCGCGATGTTTTACATTGTCGGGTGATTATTGCCCGTAGCTTAAGCGAACTTGTTGCCATTCGCGAAGAGATTGAGCCGTTATTGATCATTAACAACAGCCATTATTTACTGGATGACGCGGTCAATAATTACATCACCGTAAAAAATATCATTACGGCTGCCGGTATCGAACAAATAAAACATTTTCTGGCGACGGCATTTATTCGCCAGCAACCGGAGCGTTTTTTCTCTGCCCCCGGAAGTTTTCATTATTCGAATGTACGCGGTGAAAGCTGGCAACATATTACCCGGCAAATTTGTGCGCAATTAGTGGCACAACACCATATTACCGCCGATGAAGCGCAACGGATCATCGCCCGCGAAGGCGAAGGTGAAAACCTGATTGTTAATCGCCTCGCCATCCCACATTGCTGGAGCGAACAGGAGCGACGTTTTCGTGGATTTTTTATTACCCTCGCCCAACCAGTTGAGGTGAATAACGAAGTCATTAACCATGTCTTGATCGCCTGCGCCGCCGCCGATGCGCGTCACGAGTTGAAAATATTCAGCTATCTGGCAAGCGTATTGTGTCAGCATCCGGCAGAGGTTATTGCCGGGTTAACAGGATATGAGGCATTTATGGAGTTACTTCACAAGGGGTGAACTGTGTCGGATGCGCCGCATCCGACACTGCATTTATCATCAAAAACGTTTAACGCAGGCTATTATAGTCATCAACCATTTCGTTGTACTCGCGTAATGCTCTCGGGAAAGAGTCTTCGACCATCCAGCTTGAGTTTGCGTCCTGAAGTTGCTCTTTATCCCAGTCAGAGTACGGGACTTTATCTCTGATGCGGCGAACGTATTTTTTAGCCTCGAGTTGATACTGGCCTGCCGAATTAATAAACGAGAAATTCATGCCGCCTTTATCCGCTTCTTTGGCCTGCGCCACCAGCGTTTCCAGTTCAGACACTTTCTTCATTGCCGCTTCTGCATCAAACTTATCTTGCGATATCAGGTTATTAATTTGTTTCGCTGAAATCATGACTGCCAGAGAGTAGTAGTGGAATGTTTTTCCTTCTCTTTCTTCAATATTTTTCAGTTCCGCAAGCTGACGCTTATCATTAATTTCCTGAATCGCCGCATGATAAGATTCGGCTACAGGTTCAAAGGCTTCCAGATTTTTTAAGAATGTCTGGTGCAGCGTTTTCCCTTTCGCAAACGCATCGTCTTTATAATTTTCCTGGGTGTAATATTTATCCATTTCGTTAATGGTATTACCCAACGCCACGGCAGCATCGATATAACTCACCGCCACGCCATCAATTGGTTGCAGCGCAGGCGTTAACGCCACAGCACTTTTTACGCCTTTTTCACACTCAGCGAGGTTGGATTCACTAATGCCGTAGATGCCATAAACAGTACGCTCTTCACCGGTAGGCCCCTGTTTAAAATCTTTCAGCCAGTCAGCATAACGCGCCAGACTGCGCTGTACCGGGATCTGTAACTTGTTGTAGCACTTGATATAGACATCCATTTTTTCGTCGAAAACCGCTTGTTCATCGACCACCGGTTGCGCAGGTGTTTCAGGTTTAGCTTCTGCTTTTGCAACGGGAGCTTCAGTAGGTTTCGCTTCAGGAGCTGGTGCGGCAGGTTGACTATTGGCAGGCGGGAGCGTTTCTGTTTCGGCTTTTTTATCATCACAACCCGTCAGACCGAGGGACATGATGGCGACTATAATAGCGGAAGATAATAAATTCCTTTTCATTTAATTGCCTTATAAATATATAGATAAGAGAGTGAACATAATAAATGAAAAAAGAAAACGCCACTACACGCATTTTGTTTATAAATAAAATAATAAAATTCACGAAATGAATAAGTCCTGCAATTTAATATATTTCGCAGGACTTATTTTAATTAATTGCTCAAACGCTGCGGATGGGTATAAACCGTTGCCCGACCCGGTTTACAAAAACCTACCAGTGTCAGATTACAGCGCTCAGCCACTTCTACAGCAAGCGTGGTCGCGGCAGACACCGCAAACAAAATCTCTACGCCGCACATCGCCGACTTTTGCACCATTTCATAACTGGCACGACTGGAAACCAGTACCGCACCTTGCTGCCAGCTTTCCCCTTCTTGTGACCGGCGGCCTAACAGTTTGTCCAGCGCCACATGGCGACCCACGTCTTCATGCCCGCCGACCAGTTCGCCAGATGGCAACATCCAGGCAGCGGCGTGAGTACAACCAGTCAGTTGCCCCACTGGCTGAAAATCGTTGAGATGACGTAATGCATCATCCAGTTTGTTGAGATCAAACGTCTGGGTGAACGGTAGCGGCTGCACCGGTTTTCCGATGTCATTAAGTTGCTCCACGCCGCATACGCCACAGCCCGTACGTCCCGCCAGCGCCCGGCGGCGCTCCTTCAACCCCATAAAGCGGCGGCTGGAAAGCTCAATTTGTACTTCAAGACCATTACAGGAAGGAACGACATCCATGCCGAAGATATCGCGCGGACTTTCGATAATCCCCTCGGAAAGCGAAAAACCGAGCGCAAAGTACTCAAGGTCTTTGGGCGACGCCATCATCACCACATGCGAAATGCCGTTGTAGACCAGCGCAACGGGAACTTCTTCCGCGACCTCATCTAACCGTGGGTGTTGTAAATCATCACGCCGCCATAACTCAATTTGACGAACACCTGTGATATTTGTCACATTTTCGATTTCTTTTCGCTGTGTTTTTTTCACTTTCTCTTAACCAGATAAGAACACACACACCAACATTATGGTATTCTGTTACAAACCCTTCCTGGATGGAGGGAAATTGAGCCAATTCTGGACCTTTGCGGCCCCTTCCGCAAAGAAAAATAACTCCCACTCCCTGCACACGCAGCAAGCGAATGTAAATGGGACGTGACAATGTCGAAACAAGGAGCAATCCATGCAGGTCAGCAGAAGGCAGTTCTTTAAGATCTGCGCTGGCGGTATGGCAGGCACCACGGCAGCGGCACTGGGTTTTGCACCCAGCGTAGCACTCGCGGAAACCCGGCAGTATAAACTGCTGCGCACCCGCGAAACCCGTAATACCTGCACCTATTGTTCCGTAGGCTGTGGGCTGTTGATGTACAGCCTCGGTGACGGAGCAAAAAACGCCAAAGCATCTATCTTCCATATCGAAGGCGATCCGGATCACCCGGTCAACCGCGGTGCACTTTGTCCGAAAGGCGCTGGCCTGGTGGATTTCATCCACTCCGAAAGCCGTCTGAAGTTTCCGGAATACCGTGCGCCAGGTTCTGATAAATGGCAGCAAATCAGTTGGGAAGAGGCGTTTGATCGCATCGCCAAACTGATGAAAGAAGACCGCGATGCTAACTACATTGCGCAAAACGCCGAAGGCGTGACTGTTAACCGCTGGCTCTCCACCGGGATGCTGTGTGCTTCCGCGTCGAGTAACGAAACCGGCTATTTAACGCAAAAATTCTCCCGCGCGCTGGGTATGCTCGCGGTCGACAACCAGGCGCGTGTCTGACACGGACCAACGGTAGCAAGTCTTGCTCCAACATTTGGTCGCGGTGCGATGACCAACCACTGGGTCGACATCAAGAACGCCAACCTCGTCGTGGTGATGGGCGGTAACGCCGCTGAAGCTCACCCGGTCGGGTTCCGCTGGGCGATGGAAGCCAAAATTCACAACGGCGCGAAGCTGATTGTGATCGATCCTCGCTTTACGCGTACGGCGGCGGTAGCTGACTACTATGCCCCTATTCGTTCCGGTACTGACATTGCTTTCCTGTCAGGCGTATTGCTGTACCTGCTGAACAATGAAAAATTCAACCGCGAATACACCGAAGCCTATACCAACGCCAGCCTGATCGTGCGTGAGGATTACGGCTTTGAAGATGGCCTGTTCACCGGCTACGACGCGGAAAAACGCAAGTACGATAAATCCTCCTGGACTTATGAACTGGACGAAAACGGCTTCGCCAAACGCGATACCACGCTGCAACATCCGCGCTGCGTGTGGAACTTGCTGAAACAGCACGTTTCCCGCTACACGCCAGATGTGGTTGAAAACATCTGTGGTACGCCAAAAGACGCGTTCCTGAAAGTCTGCGAATACATCGCAGAAACCAGTGCTCACGATAAAACTGCCTCGTTCCTGTATGCCCTCGGCTGGACGCAACACTCCGTTGGTGCGCAAAACATTCGTACGATGGCGATGATCCAGCTGCTGCTCGGCAATATGGGGATGGCAGGCGGCGGCGTTAACGCCCTGCGCGGTCACTCCAATATTCAGGGGCTGACGGACCTGGGGCTGCTGTCGCAGAGCCTGCCAGGTTACATGACGCTGCCAAGCGAGAAGCAGACCGATCTGCAAACCTACCTTACTGCCAACACGCCAAAACCGCTGCTGGAAGGCCAGGTAAACTACTGGGGCAACTACCCGAAATTCTTCGTCTCTATGATGAAGGCCTTCTTTGGTGATAAAGCGACGGCGGAAAATAGCTGGGGCTTTGACTGGTTGCCGAAGTGGGATAAAGGCTACGACGTCCTGCAATACTTCGAGATGATGAAAGAGGGCAAGGTCAATGGCTATATCTGCCAGGGCTTTAACCCTGTTGCCTCATTCCCGAACAAAAACAAAGTGATCGGTTGTCTGTCGAAACTGAAGTTCCTCGTCACCATCGACCCACTGAACACTGAAACCTCTAACTTCTGGCAGAACCACGGTGAGCTGAACGAAGTTGACTCGTCGAAGATCCAGACCGAAGTGTTCCGTCTGCCATCGACCTGCTTCGCGGAAGAGAACGGTTCTATCGTTAACTCAGGTCGCTGGTTACAGTGGCACTGGAAAGGTGCGGACGCCCCGGGGATTGCGCTGACTGACGGCGAGATCCTCTCCGGTATCTTCCTGCGCTTGCGCAAGATGTATGCCGAACAGGGTGGCGCGAACCCGGACCAGGTGCTGAACATGACATGGAACTACGCCATTCCGCATGAGCCATCTTCAGAAGAAGTGGCGATGGAGAGCAACGGTAAGGCGCTGGCCGATATTACCGATCCGGCAACCGGTGCGGTTATCGTCAAGAAAGGCCAACAACTTAGTTCGTTCGCCCAATTGCGCGATGACGGTACAACCTCCTGTGGCTGCTGGATTTTCGCCGGTAGCTGGACGCCGGAAGGCAACCAGATGGCACGCCGTGATAACGCCGATCCGTCTGGCCTCGGTAACACGCTGGGCTGGGCATGGGCATGGCCGCTTAACCGCCGCATTCTGTATAACCGCGCCTCCGCAGATCCGCAGGGTAACCCGTGGGATCCGAAGCGTCAGTTGCTGAAATGGGACGGCACTAAGTGGACCGGCTGGGATATTCCGGACTACAGCGCAGCGCCTCCGGGTAGCGGCGTCGGGCCGTTTATCATGCAGCAGGAAGGCATGGGGCGTCTGTTTGCCCTCGATAAGATGGCGGAAGGTCCGTTCCCGGAACACTACGAGCCGTTTGAAACGCCGCTGGGAACTAACCCGCTGCATCCAAACGTTATCTCGAACCCGGCTGCACGTATCTTTAAAGACGACGCCGAAGCATTGGGTAAAGCCGATAAGTTCCCGTATGTCGGAACCACCTATCGTCTGACCGAGCACTTCCACTACTGGACCAAACACGCGCTGTTGAACGCGATTTTGCAGCCAGAGCAGTTTGTGGAAATCGGGGAGTCGCTGGCGAATAAACTTGGCATTGCCCAGGGCGATACCGTGAAAGTCTCCTCCAACCGTGGCTATATCAAAGCCAAAGCGGTGGTGACCAAACGTATTCGCACGCTGAAAGCGAACGGCAAAGATATCGATACCATCGGTATTCCGATTCACTGGGGCTATGAAGGCGTAGCTAAAAAAGGCTTTATTGCCAATACTTTAACGCCATTCGTTGGTGATGCGAACACGCAGACGCCGGAGTTTAAGTCCTTCCTTGTGAATGTGGAAAAGGTGTAACGGAGACGACATATGGCTTATCAATCTCAAGATATCATTCGTCGTTCCGCGACTAACGGTCTGACCCCCGCGCCTCAGGCGCGGGACTTCCAGGAAGAAGTGGCGAAACTCATCGACGTTACCACCTGTATCGGCTGTAAAGCCTGTCAGGTGGCGTGTTCAGAGTGGAACGACATTCGCGATACCGTCGGCAATAACATTGGGGTGTACGACAACCCCAATGATTTAAGCGCCAAATCGTGGACGGTAATGCGCTTCTCGGAAGTGGAGCAGAACGACAAACTGGAATGGCTGATCCGCAAAGACGGCTGTATGCACTGTTCCGATCCAGGCTGCCTGAAAGCGTGCCCGGCGGAAGGTGCAATTATTCAGTATGCCAACGGTATCGTCGACTTCCAGTCCGAGCAGTGCATTGGCTGCGGTTATTGCATTGCGGGCTGTCCGTTCGACATTCCGCGCCTCAACCCGGAAGACAACCGCGTCTACAAATGTACGCTGTGCGTTGACCGCGTGGTGGTTGGGCAAGAACCAGCCTGCGTGAAGACCTGCCCAACGGGCGCGATTCACTTCGGTACGAAAGAGTCGATGAAAACGCTGGCGAGCGAGCGCGTTGCTGAGCTGAAAACCCGCGGTTACGACAATGCGGGTCTGTACGATCCGGCAGGCGTCGGTGGTACACACGTCATGTACGTGCTGCACCATGCTGACAAGCCAAATCTGTATCATGGCTTGCCGGAGAACCCGGAAATCAGCGAAACCGTGAAATTCTGGAAAGGCATCTGGAAACCGCTCGCGGCTGTTGGCTTTGCGGCTACCTTTGCGGCCAGTATCTTCCACTACGTGGGTGTCGGTCCGAACCGTGCGGATGAGGAAGAGAATAATCTGCACGAAGAGAAAGACGAGGAGCGCAAATGAAACGACGTGACACCATCGTGCGCTACACCGCGCCGGAACGTATCAACCACTGGATCACCGCCTTCTGCTTCATCCTGGCGGCGGTGAGCGGGCTGGGCTTTTTGTTCCCGTCCTTCAACTGGTTGATGCAAATCATGGGCACACCGCAGCTGGCGCGAATTCTGCACCCGTTTGTCGGCGTGGTTATGTTTGCCTCGTTCATCATCATGTTTTTCCGTTACTGGCATCACAACCTAATCAATCGGGATGATATCTTTTGGGCGAAGAATATTCGTAAGATCGTCGTCAACGAGGAAGTAGGTGACACCGGGCGTTATAACTTCGGTCAGAAATGCGTTTTCTGGGCGGCGATTATTTTCCTGGTTCTGCTGCTGGTGAGCGGCGTGATTATCTGGCGTCCTTATTTTGCGCCTGCTTTCTCAATCCCGGTGATCCGATTCGCGTTAATGCTGCATTCATTTGCCGCAGTGGCGTTAATTGTGGTTATCATGGTGCATATCTACGCCGCCCTTTGGGTGAAAGGCACGATTACCGCCATGGTGGAAGGATGGGTTACCAGCGCCTGGGCGAAGAAACATCACCCGCGCTGGTACCGTGAGGTCCGCAAGACAACGGAAAAGAAAGCTGAATGAGTATTCGCATAATCCCGCAAGATGAGCTGGGTTCAAGCGAGAAACGTACGGCGGATATGATTCCGCCGTTATTGTTCCCTCGGCTCAAGAATTTATACAACCGCCGCGCCGAGCGTCTGCGCGAGCTGGCAGAAAATAATCCTCTGGGTGATTACCTGCGCTTTGCTGCGCTTATCGCCCACGCCCAGGAAGTGGTGCTGTACGACCATCCGCTGGAGATGGATCTGACTGCGCGCATTAAAGAAGCCAGCGCACAAGGCAAGCCCCCGCTGGATATTCACGTTCTGCCGCGTGATAAGCACTGGCAAAAGCTGCTGATGGCGCTGATTGCTGAGCTGAAACCTGAAATGAGCGGCCCGGCGCTGGCAGTGATTGAGAATCTGGAGAAGGCATCGACTCAGGAGCTGGAAGATATGGCCAGCGCGCTGTTTGCCTCTGATTTCTCGTCCGTCAGCAGCGATAAAGCGCCGTTTATCTGGGCTGCACTGTCGCTCTACTGGGCGCAGATGGCCAATCTGATCCCCGGCAAAGCCCGCGCTGAATACGGCGAGCAACGTCAATATTGCCCGGTTTGTGGTTCTATGCCGGTGTCCAGCATGGTGCAAATTGGCACCACTCAGGGGCTACGTTACCTGCACTGCAACCTGTGTGAAACTGAATGGCACGTAGTGCGCGTAAAATGCAGCAACTGCGAGCAGAGCGGCAAACTGGATTACTGGTCGCTGGATGACGAACAGGCCGCGATTAAAGCCGAAAGCTGCGATGACTGCGGCACTTACCTGAAAATTCTCTATCAGGAAAAAGATCCAAAAATCGAAGCCGTAGCAGATGACCTCGCCTCTCTGGTACTGGACGCACGAATGGAGCAAGAAGGCTATGCCCGCAGTTCCATCAACCCGTTCCTGTTTCCGGGTGAAGGAGAGTAATCTCTGACGTTTTCCGGGTGGCGCAGGTCGCCCGGATTACAGCTCATAGGGTGTGACGACACCATCTCTCGTATTCCGCGTTACCACCTCAAGCTATGCCGCCAGTGCCGGTTTGGCCTCAATTTACCCACCACCACATCAATAAGGTTATGGGCATGAGACTGATGACAAGCGTAAGATTGCCTGATGCGCTGCGCTTATCAGGCCTACCAATAAACTGCAATACATTGAATTTATACGACTTTGTAGGCCGGATAAGGCGTTCACGCCGCATCCGGCATGAACAACGCGCACGTTGTCAGCAATCTGATTGACATCATTTTTTCCCATTACCATTCCTCGCGCAGCTTACGCTGATATTCGACACCATCTTCCTCACACCCTTGCCAGATGCCAGGAACACTGGTTCTTGCTGTTTGCGATTGATTTATCAGGTATTGATCTACCGCTTCCCTTAATAGGTCCGCACGAGGAAGATTACGCTGCACCTCGAGATCATCAAGTTGCTTAATCACCTCATTCGATAAATCGAGTAAAATTCTGCCCATATCTATACCTGCCAGAGAGTTCATAAATATCTCGCCAGAATCTATGGAGAGAAAAGTACCCTTGCCGAATCTTTAAAGAAAGCTCATTTACGCATCATTTTTTATTTTTGCGAGGCGTTTTCCAGATATGATGTAACAGTTGCAGTTATTATAAGTTCAAGTAAAACAGCCTTGTATTAATACCAGAATAAGGGCATCTGTTTTTTATATTCAAGAATGAAAAATTTTTGTCATTCCTTATGCTCCTTACACTGATCATCAACACCAACTACCTCCCCCTTTTGCCTGCCTCCCTTTGCTTTACGCACCGGGAATTGCTGACGTTCCAGATATTGCTCTACCGCTTCGCGTAAAATTGCAGATCGTGAAACCTTACGCCAGCCCCGAAGCTTGTTCAGCCGTTTAATTGCCTCTTCTGATAAATGAAGAAAAACCGTATTCATCGCCATTACCACCACCTTACCTATATTACTCATTAATGTATGTGCGAAAATTACGCCGGAAAATCATTTAAAAAAAGCGGATTTTTGCATGTTGTTTTGTTTTTGCGAGGCGTTTTCCAGAAATAATAAGAGTGTTGCAGTTGTTTCATTTATTACTCAAAAATGGTTTAGTTATCGCCCAGGATGAATTATGGGTGCTATGAATATATTATATTCAGAGATATTTATTTGCATAATCTGAATGGTGTAGCCGAAAAACGTCAGCATCCTAACAGCACCAGGATTTAAGGTGAAATTAATCTTTCATCACAGACCGGTCAGTACTGCCACCAACCGGTCTTTACTTGCTCATCGTTATAATTTTGTTGGTAACAGTTCGGGAAAGTTGTTTTTCTAAATTAACAACAGAATAACTTTCTTGTTTAATGAGATTAATATTGGCAACCATTATAGCCTCCTTCCCACGGTTTAAGAGCAAACATACAACATAATTATTCATAACATACAGAGCAGTAAATGAATGATACTGACAATGATGCTAGTCCATTATCTTTGCATAATATTTGTTAGCTATAGATTTTAAAAATATTTATGAGAAAAGTATGGCACCAGAGGGGGTTTTGACTATCAAAAATCGCTCAAACATGAACTAAGATGATGAATTAAGCATTATCTGCGATAATTGCCACTCAGTTCTACAAATAATATTTAAATGCTCCTGAACAGTGATGTAGCAAGACACGTATGGAGCCAACGAAGAATAAAAATTTATAGAGTTCTTATTTAATATAACCGAAATAGCCAAGGACTAATATAAATGACCTGAATGAGAGAGGCAGCACCGCCCCTCTCCATCAGCTACTCTTCTTCGTTCCCGCCCTCTTCATACGGGCCAAATGGCTTCGCGGGCAGAACGATATACGTGCCTTCAAACACTGCACCCGGCGTCTCGTCGCCAAAGATTTCGACCTGCATCTGCACCCGTGCTTTTCGTCCGCGCGCCAGACGGTCGAGATCGCCGCTTAAGGCACCGAGGTCGGCTACCGCATGAGGTTTACCGCTAATCGGCTTGCTGTAGCGGATATGCGCATCCGCAAGAATAATCGTTCCGCCGAGGTGGCGTTCACGCAGCATCAGCCAGATAAGTCCCCAACCGGTGAGCGTCGCCAGTGAGAATAAACTCCCGGCAAACAGCGTATGGTGCGGATTCTGATTGCCGGTTTCTGGCATGGTAGTGATAAATTTTTGCCCGGTATATTGCTGAATGCGCACGCCCATTTTTTCACTAAGCGGGATATGTTCGTACCACGCCTGTTGCAGCTGCGCGCACCAGTCGCCGCGATGCAGAATGTCATCCAGAGTGGCGACGGGCTTAATCATCAAAAAATGGCGAATCGGCGTGGTGGTTGGCGTGGTGATTTCTCCCTGATTAACAAACCCCAGCTTGGCGAAAAACTCCACCGCGTCTTCACGGGCGCTACAGGTCACGCGCTTAACGCCTTCCTGACGCGCCACCGACTCCAGGGTCATCGCCATCAGCGTGCCTAACCCTTTGTCCTGCACGTCGGGATGAACGGCCATAAAGCGAATGGACGCTTCATTGTCGGCATTAATATACAGTCGGCCTACCGCCACCAGATTACCCTGCTCGTCGACGACCATCTGGTGATGCGCCATCGCATCCCACGCGTCGCGTTCCGAACCTTTTGGTTGATGCAGGGGCTTACGCAACATTTCCCAGCGAAACTGATAGTAACGCTCTAATTCTTCTTCTGTTTGTGGAACCCGAAGGTGATACATAGCGATACTCTCTCTTGTTTCCCGTGACAACCCTGGAAGCTGGCTCATACCTGCAACCAGAATGTCACGGGGCCATCATTGACCAGCGATACCTGCATATCCGCAGCGAAGCGTCCTGTTTGCGTGTTCATCTCTTGCTGACGGCAGCGTTCGACGAAATAGTCATATAACGCCTCTGCGCGATCCGGTGATGCACCTTTGGAGAAACTTGGGCGCATCCCCCGTTCGGTATCTGCGGCGAGGGTAAACTGGGAAACCACCAGCACACTGCCGCCCGCCTGTTGCACGTTGAGATTCATCTTGCCTTCGGCATCGCTAAAGATGCGGTAGCCGAGCACACGCTCGCACAGACGGTTTGCTTTCTGTTCGTCGTCATCCTTTTCGACACCCAATAACACCAAAAGTCCCGCGCCAATTTCGCCCGTCACTTCTCCCTCCACGGTGACGCTGGCACGGGTTACGCGTTGAATTAATGCAATCATGGTTCGTCGTCTTCTTCTTGTTCAGCTGCTTGTTTTAGTTTGCGGTATTCCCCGAGAGTGACAGTAATTTCCGCGCCAAGCAAGACGATACACCATGTCCAGTAGACCCAAACAAAGAGAATGGGGATCACCGCCAGCACACCATAAATGAGCTGATATGACGGGAACATGGTGATATAAAGCGCGAAACCTTTCTTTCCTGCTTCGAACAGGAGTGCGGCGACAAACGCGCCGACAATCGCGTCGCGGTTAAGTACGCGGATGGTAGGAACAATGCTGTACAGCAACCAGAAGGAGATCCACGACAACAGCAACGGAAAAATACGCAGCACGTTGTCGATGACAGTATTGAGATCGCTCGCCCAGCGCAGGGAGAGCAAATAGGAACTGATCGCCAGACTGGCCCCTGCCAGCAGCGGCCCCAGCGTTAAAATCATCCAGTACACGGCGAACGAGTAAATTTTTGGTCGCGCTCGTTTACTGCGCCAGATGGTATTCAACGCGCTATCGATGGAGTACATCAACAATAACGCGGTGACGATCAGCCCGCACGCCCCAACGGCGGTCATCTTGTTGGAATTGGCAACAAATTGTTCGATATACCGCTGAATAACATCGCCAGTAGCAGGCAGAAAGTTGGCAAAAATAAAGTGACGTAACTGAATGCTGACGTCGGAAAACATGGGAAAAGCGGCGAAAAGCGCAAAAACAACGGCAACCAGCGGCACTAATGAGAGCAACGACACATAGGCAAGGTTACCTGCCAGGGTTGTCATGTTGTCCTCATCAATGCGTTGCCAGAGTAGTTTTAGCCAGGCCCATAGTGGACGGGTACGGTGCCTGGCTTTGTCCTGAATGGTTTTTAGCATAACACCTTCGCGAAATAGTCCGGGATGGTGGTTTTATCTTTCACCAGAATACTGGTAATGCCCAGCTGATTGGCTCCTTCTATATTATCGGCGTTATCGTCGAAAAAGACCGTATCGCTGGGTGAAAAACCTTCCGCCTGCAAAACATGCTGGTAAATTCGTGCTTCAGGTTTGCGCATCCCCAGATCTTGCGACAGATAGATATGGTCAGCAGCATCACGAATTTCCGGGTATTCTTCCGGCCAGAAGGTGGTATGCAGGCGGTTGGTATTGGAAAGCACCACCACGCGATGCCCCTGCTCACGCAGTTTATGCATGATGGCGATCACTTCCGGGCGCAGCGCAACAAACACCGCCTGCCAGCCGTGAGAGAACTGCTCGTAGCTTAGCGGTAGAGCCATCTCATGACACAGCGCCTCTGCGAACGCTTCGTCGCTAATTTCCCCACGCTCATGCTGATGAAACGCCTCCCCCATATGAAAACTCTTCTTAAGCGATGCCAGCGGAATACGCGTTAAATCGCTCCAGGCTCCCAGCACACGGTTAAAGTCGATATCGACAATCACATTACCTAAATCAAAGATATAGAGCATTTTTGCCTCCTTTCGCGCCACAAGAAATTAACTGTAGCGGGAAAGGATGGGTTTGGCTATGTGGCAATAAGGGTAATCTTGTGATGCTGATTGCGAAAAAGCAGAGTAATTTCACTGGCTTTTTCGCAATAGATGAATGGTTAAGATTCAGGTGTAAATTGCCAACGAGTTTCGATGACCAGCGGCCTATCTGGTGTCACCAATTCCGGCGTTAGATTTATTGCGTTAGATGCCTGAGTCAGCGGGTTAATACAGGTGGCATCGGGCTGTTTATCAAATACCACCAGACTGTTTGCAGAAGAGATCATGGTCATCGCGAGTTTACCAGGCCACAGTAACTTAACCTTCACCCCGTCATAAAAACCAAAACAGTCATCCCAGGGACCGGCTTGAGGAGAGATACGATTTCCAGTTGGCAGTTCATCACTACCCGCTTCTTCTTGCCAGTCCGCATCAAAAAGCACCTGCAACGATTCTGTATTTTGCGGAGTCAGCTTTTTCGCAAACCACGGATGCCAGCCTGCGGAGGCCGGGAATGTATCGGCATATGAATGGACTTCCAGTTGCAAAACCAGCGCATCGTTCTCCAGCAAAAAAGTCTGAATCACTTCCCCTTGCCAGGGCCACGGTGAAGCCAGGGGCATACGTAAAGTCAGGGAATCTGCTGTTTTGTCGATGATTTCCCACGTTGAGTAACAAGCCATACCATGCAACGCATGTGGTGGTTTATTGGCGGGTAAAGAATAACATTGCCCACCAGCATTCAGCGTCGCATTCCCCAGTCGCCCTGCCCACGGCACCATTGGGAAACAGCCATACTGAAAAGCTCTGCGCTGCGGCTGCCATTGGCGTAATACTTCAGAACCAAATGCCTTTAACGAGGTTATCCTGGCACCATCATGCGGATAAATCTGCAGGTGAATATTGCCTTTTTCCAGCGTCACTAACTCTCCTACAGGCCCAGGCCATGGCGCGTCAAACGCCTGTTGTAGCGCCAGGTAATGCTCGTTTTTTCGTTCAGTTTTCATGAGATTGTTCCCTGATGTAGCGGTAAGAAGCGATTTCTTGTTCATCGGTCGGCTCAATCAGCCAGACGCAAACAAAGGAAAGAACTGAGACAGCAAATAAAAACAGAGCGACATACCACGGTTTTCCTCCCCCTAGCGCCAGCAAACTTGAGGCGATAAGGGGGCTTAGTCCGCCAAGAATCGCGGAAAATTGATAAGCAAAAGAAAGGCCGGTATATCGTACTTTGGTACCGAACATGCGGGTGAAAAGTGTTGGCTGCACGGCAAACATCATCGTCGGACCTAAGTTGTAGCCGAGGATCATACTGCACCAGATGATGAGCGTACTTTTGCTATCCAGTAATAAGAAGAAAGGAAACGCGAACAGGACACAAAATCCTGCTCCCGACAAATACAGACTTTTTTGACCTATACGATCTGATAACCATCCAACCAATGGACAACTGAAAATACCGATCGCCGAGGCAATCAACATACCCGTCAGGGGAATATCTCGCGACAATGCTAATTGGCTGGAAATATAGACAATACCAAAGGCGTTAATAATATTAGAGGAGACACTTTCCGCCAGCCTCGCACCCAGTGCCAATAAAATATTTCGTGGATGTTTTTTGAATAATTCAATCAACGGAGGAACGGACTTTTCTTTATTATTCGTCGTTTTTTGCTTTTGAAAATCCAGCGTTTCTTCGGTATGCAGGCGGATAAACAGCCCAACGATCAACATCACCGCAGAAAGCCAAAACGGAATGCGCCATCCCCAGGAGAGAAACTGCTCCGAAGTAAGAAAATGGTTACAGAGAGCAAAAGTACCGGTTGCCAGCATAATACCCACAGACGCAGCCGTTTGCGGGAGTGAACCTAAAAATCCGCGTCGGGATTCGGGCGCTGATTCTATGGTCATCAATGCCGCTCCGCCATACTCGCCACCAAGACCAAAGCCCTGAATTAAACGCAGCGCCATTAATATGAGCGGTGCCCAGATCCCAATTTCCTGATACGTCGGAATAAAACCAATCAAAAATGTGGAGCAACCGACAATAGCCAGTGTCCAGATAAGTGTTATTTTTCGCCCAATTTTATCGCCAAAATGGCCAAAGACGATACCACCTAAAGGACGGGTCAAAAAACCAACGCCAAAGGTAGCAAAGGCGGCTATAAGACCTATAAAAGGATCGCTGTCTGGATAAAACAGCGGTGCAAATACCAGTCCTGCTGCCGTGCCAAAAATAAAGAAGTCATACCATTCCATTAACGCGCCTGCGAAACTGCCCATAACGACACGTCTCATGGCTTTACCGGAAAGCCCTTCACGCGGTGCGGGTAACTTTTCAGACATAATTTTCCTCTCCTGGTAGGCGAGAAATCTGGGATACGAACCACTAAACGTGGGCAGTTTGAATTAATGCGCATCGGTTTAAGCCGATGCGCATTAATTTATTTCTTCAATTCAGCCAGAACCTCTGCATCCTCAGCATCAACATTTGCACCCAGTGGTTCCCAATTAATCAATACGCAGGTCAGGAACCCCAAGAATGGCACGATTGCCAACCAGTAAAACGCTTCAGTTTTCAACGCCCCCCACAGCATCGGCCAGAAAATGAGTCCTGCAATTGCCCCTGTGCGCATAATAGCGCGGGCAAATCCGACCCCAGTAGGGCGAATAGCGGGAGGATAAGAGAGTGTGGCAATGGTCATGCCCAGCCCACCAGGACCCGCTGAATGGAAGAAAATAATTGATCCCAATAACCCTAAAGACAGCCATGGATTAGTCGTTGCCAGTGCGCCTAACGACAGCAATGCTAAGGTCACAACAGCAAATCCATACATCGACTGTCGGCGAGTACCCAGTCGTTGGAGAATAAACGAGCCGATCATCCCGCCTGTCACCCCACAAAGGGCATTCACGACGGCAGAACCCGTCAACGCACCAGTAAGCCCGCCACTTATTATTCCCGCCAACGTAAGAGGAAGATAAACACCTACGGCGTTATATTGCCACGCCTGCATGGTTGCCACGACACAGCCAAGAATGGTGCGTTTGCGGTAACGATCATTAAATAAGATGCCATATCCACCACTGTATTTATTCTCTGCTTTTTCCGAGAATTTCGCTTCTGTTGTACTCGATGCCGCAACGCGAGCCTGAACACCATAACGTTTTCCCAGAATGTCGCACGCTTCCTGGTAACGCCCGACGCGTGCGGCCCACATTGCGGATTCACCAATAAAGAAGTAACGCAAAATCATGAAGATGACTGCAAAAATAGCTCCGATGAATATTCCGTAACGCCACAATTGTTCTTCAGCGATACCCGACAGAAGCAGCGGCAAGAGCACCAAATAAACAACAGTTGTCGAAACATACCAGGCCATTTGCCAGAGGTTGACCGACGTTCCGGTTTTCTTCGACGTTGAACCACGAAGCTCTGCCACGGCATTGGTTGCCAAAGGGAAGTCGATGCCTAAACCAAAGCCCATGATGACGCGGCACACCAGCACCCACCAGATACTGGGCGCAATAGCTACCGCAGCAGCCCCGATGGTGCACAGCCCCATGCCAATAATAAATGCTCGCTTTTGCCCAAAGCGGTTTATTACTCGGTTCGCTAATAAACCGCCAATTAACGCGGCGATTAATACTGACGCATTAACGGTTGCGGCAAGGCCTGGAGAAATGCCAAATTGAGCGGCAATGTATTTATTACCAAACCCCACCATCGCCGCCTGGTAGGCATCAATCAATATGCCGCCCAAAGCAATAAAAATAACGCCGATACTGGTGTTGATTGCAGAGTTCTTATTAACAATATCAATTACGTCCTGTGGCCGACTAATTGAATAAGTTGCAGGACTGGTGATTTGACTCATCGCAGTGTCCTTTTTAATTGTTGTAGGGTGGCGCTGACGTGACGCAGCGCCAGACAGAGATTTAGAAAATCATTCCGGCGCAAATTGCAGCATGACCTTTATGGAGTCATTTTGCTGCGCGCGTTCGAATGCCGCCGCTGCATCCTCAATGGCAAATAAATCGGTAACCAGTTCACTGGTATCAAACCGCCCATCCGCCAGCCATTCGATAACAGCATCGAAATCTTCAGGGATGTACATGCCAGAGTTGAGCAAGTCACGCTCGAAACGTTGCATCATCGGTAATGGTATTTCACGCGGCCCACTTGGTACGCCCATGCACACGACGGTGCCTCCGGCATATACACGGGTACATGCATCGTTAAGCGTGGCCTGCGCTGCAACGACATCAATCGCCCCCGTAAATCGCACATCTGCGGCCAGCTCACCTGGTGCCCAAACTTCTGCTGCGCCCAGCTTTAACGCCAGCGCGCGTTTGGCAGCGTCAGGTTCAATCACGGTAATCTTACCTGCCCCCATAATGCGCAGTGCCTGCACGATGGATAAGCCTATCGTTCCGGCACCAATCACCAGTACGCTTTCCAGAGAAGCTTTCGGCATTCGGTTAACGCAGTGACGGGCACAAGCCGCCGGTTCGGCAAAGGCCAACACTTTTAGCGGTAAAGAGGCTGGTGCGACATGGCAATTACGCGCAGGAACAATGTGTTGTGAGCGAGCAAAGCCCGGTGCGCGAAAACCAGCAACCTGCGGTGGTTCACAAAGATTAAAACGTCCTGCTTTGCAGGCTCGGCATTCCATGCAAGCCATGATGGGATCGACCACAACATGATCGCCCGGCTGTACATTTTTAACGTCGCTGCCAACTTCCGTAACGCGCGCTGCAATTTCATGACCGGGGACGACAGGTGGTTTAGCAAACGGATGACCGCCTTTCAGAACATGCAGATCCGAACCGCATATCCCATAGAACACAGGCGCAATCCGCACTTCGTGCGGTTTAAGTTCCTGGTGTGGTACTTCAACATATTGAGTGGTGACTTTCCCAATATCTGAAAATAAAACCTGGGTAATTTTATCCATTGTTATTCTCCAGAATCGATATCCATAGGGGATTAGCGTTGCGCGATACCTTCATCGACAATTTCTGCCAACCGTTGTAAACGAGGAACAGAGACATCTCGCAGCATAGTTTGTGGATCTTGTGCACCAACAACCGACGCCCAAACCGCTCGTCCAGCCAGGAAGCCTGACGCACCACCTTTCATGGCAATACTTACTGCACGGCCAAAAATATCGGCATCAACGCCAGAAGAAAGAATTACCCACGGCATCTTCATCTGATCGTTAAGTTGCTGACAGGCGGCAAGTAAGGTTTTTTCATCGCCTTTGCCCCCTAATGGCATCTCGGCTTTGTAAAGATCAGCCTCTGTTCCACCAAGCTCTGCGGCGGCGGCAACAATGGCGCTTTCACGATCAAAGTCCCAACCGCGACGAGGTGGACGCACCACAGGTTCAATAATGCTAACCAGCCCGGCACTACGGCAGCGACGAACAAATTTATCAACCATTGCCAGACGTTCCTCTGCGGGTTCATCTTCACGCCAGAGTACAAGTAATTTCATTGCCTTAGCCCCCATTTCACGGGCTTTATGCGGGTCGACGGACATATCTATTTCAACGCTATCAACCGGGATGCCATTACCTGGGATAAAAAGATCGGCAGCGACAATCAGGCCGCAAGAATTAGCAACAGCGCCCTGCTCGACTATTTGCTCAAGACAAAATTGTTTATCCGCCAGAACGGCAGAAGCATAAGGAGAAAGGATTCGGGTCGCGGCAACTTTAAAATCGGTGAGTACACTGTCGGCGATGGGTTTTGGCTGCCCTGCTGCCGCAAACATCAAGCGCATGGCCTCACGCTGATCGACAGCTAACATGGCAAATCCACCACCTGGGCGGGAGATATCTTTCAGCGTAAATGGGGTGAAGTGGGATGACATAGAAACTCCTGTTAATAGATAAAATTAAAGACCAGCCTGCTGGCGAACCTGATTTAGCAGGGCACTCCAGTCCTGCCGCCCTTTGCCGTCTTGACTTGCTGCAGCGTAATAACTTTCTGCTGCAATCCCCATATTGAGCGGTGCCCCCGTCTCCCGAGCGACGTCAACTGCAATACGCAGATCTTTCAACGCCAGATCCACCATGAAGGCGGGTGAAAGATCGCCTTTCAGCACTTTGCAAGGCCAGGTGGTCGTAAAATGTCCTTTCCCTGCTGCCGTACCACTCATCACCTTAATTGCGACATCAAGATTTAATCCCAGTGACTCACATAACACAGCGGCCTCGGAGGACAGCGCATTAAGCGCAATGCTCATATAGTTGTTAATTAGCTTCACGCGGATCCCCATTCCTGGGCCGCCAGCCTCGACCAGCTCATTACCCATGCACATGAGAATCGGGCGTGCACGTGCAATCTGCTCATCAGTGCCACCCGCTAAAATCAGCAATGTGCCATCAATCGCATTCACGGACGTTCTGCCCACGGGGGCGTCCATCATACTGATGCCTTTTTCTTGTAACTCCCGTATTAATGCATCGGTCTGTAAGGGATGAATAGTCGACATATCAATCAATAACGCGTCAGATGAAACAGCCTCACAGACGCCTTTTTCCCCCAACAGAACCTGTCGAACAATGTCACCATTGGGAAGCATAGTGATGATAAATTCAGCGCCTGCTGCCGCTTCCGCTGGGGTTTGTGCCGCAGTGGCCCCCTGCGTAACTAGCGCATCGACGGCCTGTGCATTGACATCAAATACCTGCAATGAATGCCCTTTTTGCAATAGATTGTTAGCCATTGGGCTACCCATCTGCCCCAGCCCGAGAAATGCAATGGTTGCCATGAATACTCTCCTGTCTGACATTGACAAAATAATGACAATTGAAAATTCGTTTTCGTCTGTTTTTGAGCATATTTGTAATTTATGTTCAAAAACACGACACGCATCACTAATTTGATCATTTGTGTCATTTAAATTGACCGAAGACGACAAAATTAAACAGGACAAGACAAATATGACCAAAATTGCATGCGTGGGTATCACAGTTCAGGACAGGATTTATTCTTTGCTCACTCTGCCGGATGGCGGCGGAAAATATCAGGCAAATCATTATCTTGAGATTGGTGGCGGCCCGGCAGCAACAGCCGCTGTTGCAATCGCAAAGCTTGGCGTGGAGGTTGATTTCATCGGTCGCGTCGGCGATGACAGTTGTGGAAATACCTTACTTGCAGAACTTGAGGGTTGGGGCGTCAATACCGCATTTTGCCGCCGATATCCTAACGCCCGTTCATCGCAATCAGCGATCCTCGTTGATCAGCATGGCGAACGGATTATCGTTAATTATCCAAGTCCCGATCTCGGTACTGATGCCGAATGGTTAGAAGCGATCGATTTCTCTCGTTATGATCTGATTCTGGCCGATGTTCGCTGGCATAGCGGTACTGAAAAAGCATTCTCGCTAGCGCGTCTTGCGGGTGTGACAACGCTTTTAGACGCCGATATGACACCGCAGGATATTTCTCCACTTGTCGCGCTTGCCGATCACACCGTGTTCTCAACACCAGGGCTGAAACGCATGACTGGCCTGCAGTCACCTGAAGAAGGTTTGTTCCAGGCAACGACACAAACAGCAGGTAAAGTGTATGTTACGCTGGGTTCTGAAGGATCGTTGTGGATTGAAGATGGTCATTTGTGTCAACAGGAGGCATTTTCTGTCAATGTGGTTGATACCACTGGAGCAGGCGATGTTTTTCACGGCGCACTCGCGGTAGCGTTGGCAGAAAAAATGCCAACAAAAGAGGCTATTCGTTTTGCCAGTGCGGTTGCCGCGATGAAATGTACCCAGCCTGGCGGTCGGGCCGGCATTCCTAATCGTGAGCAAACCGAATCATTTTTGTCACTTTATGCGTAAAATGGTAAACATCTACCGAGGAGGGGCAAGGGAGTATTCATGAGTATCATCGAAGTGACAGGTAATCCACGCCATGACCAACTCGTTCATCTAATCGCAGAACGCGGTTATATGAATATTGAAGAACTGGCACAACTGCTGGATGTTTCAACGCAAACCGTGCGCCGGGATATCCGAAAACTCAGTGAGCAGGGCTTGATCACCCGTCATCATGGAGGGGCCGGGCGCGTCTCCAGCGTCATGAATACCGCTTTTGAGCAACGGGAACTTTCGCTCACCGCCGAGAAACGGGCGATCGCTGAGGCAGTCGCCGATTACCTTCCCGAACGCTGTACCGTCTTTATCACCATCGGTACAACCGTAGAAGCCGTTGCCAGGGCATTACTCAACCGGCGTGATTTACGCATTATCACTAACAGCCTACGTGTGGCACAGATTCTTTATAAGAATCAGGATATTGAAGTGATGGTGCCGGGAGGCACTTTACGCGCTCATAACGGCGGGATTATCGGCCCAGGAGCCGTGGATTTTATTGAAAGCTTCCGCGCAGATTATTTAATCACCAGTATAGGTGCCATTGAACATGACGGCACCCTACTGGAATTTGATGTAAATGAAGCGTTAGTCGCGAGAACGATGATTAAACATGCGCGGAATACATTGTTAGTGGCCGATCATACGAAGTTTGCCGCGTCTGCTGCCGTTTCAATTGGCAATGCACGGAATGTCAGGGCTTTTTTTACAGATGCCCCGCCTCCCAATTCTTTCTGCCAGTTGTTAAGTGAAGAGAATGTTGAACTGGTGGTTGCCGAGCAGGAAGTTTCCTGAAATTGAAACTTCGAAAAATCCGCTGGGGATTCAGCGGATTTTATTTTGCCGGATGCGGCCTACGGTTGATACGGTTTTCGTTGGCCGGATTAAGCACATCCGGCCATTAATTAAGCTTCAGCCGCCAGCATCTCTTTCTTACGTTGGCTAATACGCTTAACCAGCATTACGGAAACCACCGCACCACAGAATGCGAAGCAGGCCATAATGCCAAACACGATTTTGTAGCCAATAATCCCCGGATTTAAATCCAGAATGTAGCCATACAGACTGAAGCAGAACATCGCCGGGGCGTAACCAATAAAGCTACCCAACGCCATCGCCGCGCCTGTTTTATTTTCAGCAATTTTTGCTTCGCCGATAGGTGCAAAAAATACGGCTCGCTGTGTAAAGACTATCGCGCCAAAGCCCAGCGTACATGCCATCCCTAAATAGACCGGCATACTTTCGTGCGGCAGCATAATCAACAGTACGAGCGCAGCGGTACTGATGATAAAGGTGTAGCATAGATATTTACTCGGCGATTTCAGGATCTTATCTGAAATCATGCCACCAATCGGTCCACCAATCATTTTCAGACAGTATTGGTTAATGATGCCGTAAGCCCCCACCAGCGCAACGGGCAATAGATAGATGTTTTTCAGGAATGGAATGAAGAATGTCAGGCCACAGTAAACCGCGTAAACGAAGAAGACGTTAAAAGCGATAAGCCAGATAGTTTTGTCTTTCAGCACCGAGGTCATACTGGTGTTTTTCGATGCTCCGTCTTCTTTTTTCACCTCGACGGACGGTGCCTCTTCTTTGTCATTCAGAACAAAGAAAATGATAATGCCTACGGCAATCACAATAAGGGAATAGAACCAGATGCCTGCTTTAAAACCCAATAAGCCACTGCCAAACCAGGTAAATACTGCCAACGCAGAAAATGCCACCACGGTATCGACAATGCCACGCCCTGTTTCGAAGAAGCCAAACAACCGACCTTGTTGTTCGCTATTGCCCAATCGACTTACCGACTTGAGCAAGACCGGCCAGTTCATCATGTCGCAAGTAACGCCAAATAGCGCCCAGACAAAGAGGATGCCCCAATACCCCGGCATTGTCGTCAAATAAACACCCAGTAATCCTGTCGCAATGAGTGAGAATGACATGGTGTATCTGCGCGGTAGTTTATCGGCAAAATAAATAGACAGAAAAAAACCCACTGTCGTGACAAATGAGTTTACCGACATAGCATTACCAATTTGACCATTGGTCAAATGGAAATATTCCTGCATCGGGATATAAAACGCATCTTTCAGCGACGGTAATTTATAAATTGTACCGCCACACAGTGTTAATAGACTAAATAAGGCCCATTTCTTTTTCGTGAGCATAACATCCCCTAAGCGATTTATAAAATCACTGTTTTAAAGGCAATAAGATATCGACCATTCTTATGGAATGGTTTTATTAACTGCGTATGAGTTAAAACTTATTAGTGGTTCAGAAGATGGCTTGCCTCTTGTTTGATTTGTTGTAGTACGTTACGCACATGATTTATCTGATTAATCGCATCTTCTTTTTCTTTACGTAACCGCGCATCCAGTAAATGATTTTCTGGTAGTGGTGTTTCACTCATCTGGCGATAAGGGATCCACGGATTATCATCTTCGTCTTCAAAGCGGAACGCCGGAGCATAATAATCAACCTCTTCTTCCAGGCCATATGCCGTCACCTGCGGCTCATCATCGCCCAGGCAGATAAGGTGCGTTAATAACGCTTTGAAGGGCATATCTCCCTGACCTGAAATACAGGCTTTATGGCCCAGACCACCCTGTTCTTTAACAATCAATGCATCTTTGATATGCACCTGGGTAATATGCGGCGCCATCGTTTTTAAAGCGTCGATGGGATGCTCATTTGCATTGATCATGTTCGCAAAATCAAACAGTAAGGAAAGAGACTCCATCTCACTTTCTTTGACCAACGACACCAGCTCATGGCTTTTTAAATCTTCATGCTGCTCGATCGTAAAAGTCAGGCCGCTGTCCTGATACGTTTCCCGTACATAGGCAATGTCGTTAGCGATGATCGATAATACGTCGCGCAAATTACCTTCATAACGTGGATAAAAACGTACGGACGATGCCCCAGTTTTCAACGCGATGGCGACGGCTTCGTCAATAGATGCCTTATCTGAGGCGCTGGTTTCAATATGAATATCAAGGTTCAGACGGCGGGCTTTATCACCAAAGGCAGAGAGTTCTTTATCGTCCATATTACCAAGAGAAAAACGCTCTCCATCCAGAACATGAATTTTGACGCCCCGCAGATTATTTTCACTCGCGATATCAAGTAAATCAGCAGGCAATACTCTTTCCAGCCGCATATTTAAATGAAAGGCATAGGCATGTAAATAAAGAGGAAGAGTATCGACACGTTGTAGAATCTTTCTTGCGTTATTTATTGTCACCATAAAACACCTACAGATTAATGATGAGGTCTACGGCCTCAAATCGCCAATATTCAATATCTATCTGGACAATATTGCCTTGCTGGTCGGCGCGATGCTTTTCAATTAAGATCGCTGGCATACCCGCAGAACCGCCAAGATACTTGCTGATATCGCCCGGCATTCTGACGGGTTTGAAAATCAATTTTTTTACTACCGTCTCTTTTTGGTAGCACTTTTCCCAGACTGCAGAAAATGAGTGGTTTTCAAGTTGTTCAATAAAACCCGGAGCAACTTCAGGATTAATATATGTTTCGTGATAGAAAACTTTATGTCCTTCCAACGCCCCCCAGCCGGTGATGCGATAGAGTTCAGTTGATGGCGTCACTGCAATCAGTGGCGCGAGCGTCTCGGGAATATCGCTGGTACGGCTTTTCTCGGTAAACCCCCAGGAAGGTTCCCGCCCTTGCTCAATTGCGGCCCGCTGAAAGCTCGCCGACAGCTCCGGGCTGTAATTAAATCGCGGCTGAGTCACGAACCACCCTTTACGATCCTTACGGAAGATTTTGGATTCTGCCTCGAGGTTCAGCAACGCCTGGCGCAGCGTCATACGTTTAATGCCCAGCAGCTCTCCCAGCTCTCTTTCTGAAGGGAGTTTTCCACCCGGCGTAGTGATGCCATCTTTTAACCACCGATCCAGTTTCTCTTTTGCATTTTCTACGGTGGATTGATTTCCCGTCATTGTTTAATCCTTTTGGTTTAAACCAGATGAGGCATCTTACGCTTACGCCAAAAAAGAAAGCAATTAACGGCGTATGACTTTGCAGATAATTGTGACAAAGCTCTCTATTGACGTAACCACAGACTTATAAGGGAGATACTCGCATTGCTGAGTGCTCACGACAGGCAAAAAAAAACCTGCCATCGCTGGCAGGTTTTTTATGACTAAAAAACGAAATTAATCGTCTTTCGGTGCGCGGTTGGCGCGACGACGATCGTTTTCCGTCAGGTGACGTTTACGAATACGGATAGAGGTCGGGGTCACTTCTACCAGTTCGTCATCATCGATGAACTCCAGAGCTTGTTCCAGAGTCATGCGGATAGGCGGAACCAGAACAACGGCTTCGTCAGTACCGGAAGCACGCATGTTGGTCAGTTTCTTACCGGTCAGGCAGTTTACAGTCAGGTCGTTAGAGCGGCTATGAATACCGATAATCTGACCTTCGTAAACTTCTGCACCGTGACCGAGGAACAGCTTACCGCGATCCTGCAGACCGAACAGCGCGAACGCGACCGCTTTACCCTGACCGTTAGAGATCAGTACGCCGTTCTGACGCTGACCCACTTCACCCGGACGTACGTCGTCGTAGTGGCTGAAGGTGGAGTACAGCAGACCAGTACCGGAAGTCATGGTCATGAACTCAGAACGGAAGCCAATCAGACCACGGCTTGGGATCACGTAGTCGAGACGTACGCGGCCTTTACCGTCTGGATTCATGTTTTTCAGGTCGCCTTTACGTTCGCCCAGCGCCTGCATTACAGAACCCTGATGCTGTTCTTCAACGTCCAGAGTCACGTTTTCATACGGCTCTTGTTTACGACCGTCGATTTCACGGAAGATAACTTTCGGACGGGATACCGCCAGTTCGAAACCTTCACGACGCATGTTTTCGATCAGAACAGACAGGTGCAGTTCGCCACGACCAGAAACGCGGAACGCATCGGCGTCTTCGGTTTCTTCTACGCGCAGCGCAACGTTGTGTACCAGTTCTTTGTTCAGACGATCCAGGATCTGACGAGACGTTACGAACTTACCTTCTTTACCGCAGAACGGCGAGGTGTTAACGCAGAAGAACATAGAAACGGTCGGCTCATCAACGGAGAGTGCCGGCAGCGCTTCAACGTTTTGCGTGTCGCAAACGGTGTCAGAAATGTTCAGTTCGCCAAGGCCCGTGATCGCAACGATATCGCCAGCTTCCGCCAGATCGGTTTCGATACGTTCCAGACCGAGGTGGCCCAGCACTTTACCGACTTTCGCGTTGCGGGTTTTGCCTTCGCTATCGATGATAGTGACCTGCTGGTTCGGCTTCACTTTACCGCGCTTGATGCGGCCAATGCCGATAACGCCAACATAGCTGTTGTAATCGAGCTGAGAAATCTGCATCTGGAACGGACCGTCAAGGTCAACGTCCGGCGCAGGAACGTGATCAACAATCGCCTGATACAGCGGGGTCATGTCTTCCGCCATATCTTCGTGGTCCAGACCCGCGATACCGTTCAGCGCAGAAGCGTAAACGATCGGGAAGTCCAGCTGCTCGTCGGTCGCGTCGAGGTTAACGAACAGATCGAATACCTGATCCACAACCCAATCAGGACGCGCGCCAGGGCGGTCAACTTTGTTGATAACAACAATCGGCTTCAGGCCGTAAGCAAACGCTTTTTTGGTTACGAAGCGCGTTTGCGGCATCGGGCCGTCAAATGCGTCAACCACCAGCAGCACTGAGTCTACCATGGACATTACACGTTCAACTTCACCACCGAAGTCGGCGTGCCCCGGGGTATCAACGATGTTGATACGGTAATCATTCCATTTGATAGCGGTGTTTTTCGCGAGGATGGTAATCCCACGCTCTTTCTCCAAATCGTTGGAGTCCATCACGCGCTCTTGGGTTTCGGCACGAGAGTCGAACGTACCGGATTGTTGGAGCAGCTTGTCTACCAGGGTGGTTTTACCATGGTCTACGTGCGCGATGATGGCGATATTACGCAATTTTTCGATCACAACTTTGCCTCAGGCATTAGAAATAGCGCGTTATTGTACACGGATTAATCGCACTACAAAACAGGATCACAAACATCCTCCGCAAACAAGTATTGCAGAGTCCCTTTGTGATCGCTTTCACGGAGCATAAAAAGGGTTATCCAAAGGTCATTGCACCAACATGGTGCTTAATGTTTCCATTGAAGCACTATATTGGTGCAACATTCACATCGTGGTGCAGCCCTTTTGCACGATGGTGCGCATGATAACGCCTTTTAGGGGCAATTTAAAAGTTGGCACAGATTTCGCTTTATCTTTTTTACGGCGACACGGCCAAAATAATTGCAGATTTCGTTACCACGACGACCATGACCAATCCAGGAGAGTTAAAGTATGTCCGCTGAACACGTACTGACGATGCTGAACGAGCACGAAGTGAAGTTTGTTGATTTGCGCTTCACCGATACTAAAGGTAAAGAACAGCACGTCACTATCCCTGCTCATCAGGTGAATGCTGAATTCTTCGAAGAAGGCAAAATGTTTGACGGCTCCTCGATTGGCGGCTGGAAAGGCATTAACGAGTCCGACATGGTGCTGATGCCAGACGCATCCACCGCAGTGATTGACCCGTTCTTCGCCGACTCCACCCTGATTATCCGTTGCGACATCCTTGAACCTGGCACCCTGCAAGGCTATGACCGTGACCCGCGCTCCATTGCGAAGCGCGCCGAAGATTACCTGCGTTCCACTGGCATTGCCGACACCGTACTGTTCGGGCCAGAACCTGAATTCTTCCTGTTCGATGACATCCGTTTCGGATCATCTATCTCCGGTTCTCACGTTGCTATCGACGATATCGAAGGCGCATGGAACTCCTCCACCCAATATGAAGGTGGTAACAAAGGTCACCGTCCGGCAGTGAAAGGCGGTTACTTCCCGGTTCCGCCGGTAGACTCTGCTCAGGATATTCGTTCTGAAATGTGTCTGGTGATGGAACAGATGGGCCTGGTGGTTGAAGCCCATCACCACGAAGTAGCGACTGCTGGTCAGAACGAAGTGGCTACCCGCTTCAATACCATGACCAAAAAAGCTGACGAAATTCAGATCTACAAATATGTTGTGCACAACGTAGCGCACCGCTTCGGTAAAACCGCGACCTTTATGCCAAAACCGATGTTCGGTGATAACGGCTCCGGTATGCACTGCCACATGTCTCTGTCTAAAAACGGCGTTAACCTGTTCGCAGGCGACAAATACGCAGGTCTGTCTGAGCAGGCGCTGTACTACATTGGCGGCGTAATCAAACACGCTAAAGCGATTAACGCCCTGGCAAACCCGACCACCAACTCTTATAAGCGTCTGGTCCCGGGCTATGAAGCACCGGTAATGCTGGCTTACTCTGCGCGTAACCGTTCTGCGTCTATCCGTATTCCGGTGGTTTCTTCTCCGAAAGCACGTCGTATCGAAGTACGTTTCCCGGATCCGGCAGCTAACCCGTACCTGTGCTTTGCTGCCCTGCTGATGGCCGGTCTTGATGGTATCAAGAACAAGATCCATCCGGGCGAAGCCATGGACAAAAACCTGTATGACCTGCCGCCAGAAGAAGCGAAAGAGATCCCACAGGTTGCAGGCTCTCTGGAAGAAGCACTGAACGAACTGGATCTGGACCGCGAGTTCCTGAAAGCCGGTGGCGTGTTCACTGACGAAGCAATTGATGCGTACATCGCACTGCGTCGCGAAGAAGATGACCGCGTGCGTATGACTCCGCATCCGGTAGAGTTTGAGCTGTACTACAGCGTCTAAGTGTTTTAGTTGCCGTGGAAACTTTTCGCCTGTCTCTGGCAGGCCTGGGATCGGTGGCAAGCACATCACGCCGGATGCGACGCAAATGCGTCTTATCCGGCCTACACGGTGATGATGTGGTAGGCCGGAGCAGGTGAGTCGCTCTCCAACGTGAAGTTTGTCAGCTATCTGTAGCCCATCTCTGCATGGGCTTTTTTCTCCGTCAATTCTCTGATGCTTCGCGCTTTTTATCCGTAAAAAGCTATAATGCACTAAAATGGTGCAACCTGTTCAGGAGACTGCTTTATGGCAACAGGCACGCAGCCCGATGCTGGGCAGATCCTCAACTCGCTGATTAACAGTATTTTGTTAATCGATGACAACCTGGCGATCCATTACGCCAACCCCGCCGCGCAACAACTGCTCGCCCAAAGCTCCCGCAAATTGTTTGGTACACCGTTACCGGAACTGTTGAGCTACTTCTCATTAAATATCGAGCTGATGCAAGAAAGTCTGGAGGCGGGGCAAGGTTTTACCGATAACGAAGTGACGCTGGTCATCGACGGGCGCTCGCATATCCTTTCTGTGACGGCCCAGCGTATGCCGGACGGCATGATCCTGCTGGAGATGGCTCCGATGGATAACCAGCGCCGCTTAAGTCAGGAACAGCTACAGCACGCCCAGCAGGTTGCTGCCCGTGATTTAGTGCGCGGCCTGGCACATGAGATTAAAAATCCGCTTGGCGGTTTACGTGGCGCGGCGCAGCTGCTCAGCAAAGCGTTACCTGACCCATCACTACTCGAATATACCAAAGTGATTATCGAACAGGCGGACCGGCTGCGAAATCTGGTCGACCGTCTGTTGGGGCCGCAGCTGCCCGGTACGCGCGTTACCGAAAGTATTCACAAAGTGGCTGAACGCGTGGTAACGCTGGTGTCGATGGAACTGCCGGACAACGTGCGGTTGATTCGTGATTACGATCCCAGCCTGCCGGAACTGGCGCACGACCCGGATCAAATTGAACAGGTCTTGCTGAATATTGTGCGCAATGCGCTACAGGCGCTGGGGCCGGAAGGCGGTGAAATCATTCTGCGTACCCGCACCGCGTTTCAACTGACCTTACACGGCGAGCGCTACCGGCTGGCGGCGCGGATTGATGTGGAAGATAACGGGCCGGGCATTCCGCCTCATTTGCAGGATACGCTGTTTTACCCGATGGTCAGCGGCCGCGAAGGTGGCACCGGGCTTGGCTTATCCATCGCTCGTAATTTGATTGATCAGCATTCAGGCAAAATTGAATTTACCAGTTGGCCAGGGCATACCGAGTTCTCGGTTTACCTGCCTATCAGGAAATAAAGGTGACGTTTATGCAACGAGGGATAGTCTGGGTAGTCGATGACGATAGTTCCATCCGTTGGGTGCTTGAACGTGCGCTCGCTGGAGCGGGTTTAACCTGTACGACATTTGAGAACGGAGCGGAAGTACTGGAGGCGCTGGCGAGCAAAACGCCGGATGTGCTGCTTTCAGATATCCGTATGCCGGGAATGGACGGGCTGGCGCTGCTCAAGCAGATTAAACAGCGCCATCCAATGCTTCCGGTCATCATTATGACCGCACATTCCGATCTGGATGCTGCCGTCAGCGCCTATCAACAAGGGGCGTTTGATTATCTGCCCAAACCGTTTGATATCGACGAAGCAGTGGCGCTGGTTGAGCGCGCTATCAGTCATTACCAGGAACAGCAGCAGCCGCGTAATATTCAGCTTAACGGCCCAACGACCGATATCATCGGCGAAGCGCCAGCCATGCAGGACGTGTTCCGTATTATCGGTCGGCTTTCGCGTTCTTCTATTAGCGTGCTGATTAACGGCGAATCCGGCACCGGTAAAGAACTGGTCGCTCATGCCCTGCATCGCCACAGTCCGCGCGCCAAAGCGCCGTTTATCGCGCTGAATATGGCAGCTATCCCAAAAGATTTGATCGAATCAGAACTGTTTGGCCACGAGAAAGGCGCGTTTACTGGCGCGAATACCATTCGTCAGGGGCGTTTTGAACAGGCCGATGGCGGTACATTATTCCTCGACGAAATTGGTGATATGCCGCTGGATGTGCAGACGCGTTTGCTGCGCGTGCTGGCAGACGGTCAGTTTTACCGCGTTGGCGGCTATGCGCCGGTGAAAGTGGATGTGCGGATTATCGCTGCCACTCACCAGAATCTCGAACAGCGAGTGCAGGAAGGTAAGTTCCGTGAGGATCTGTTCCACCGCCTGAACGTTATCCGCGTTCATCTGCCGCCGCTGCGCGAACGTCAGGAAGATATTCCCCGTCTGGCGCGCCATTTTTTACAGGTTGCCGCGCGCGAACTGGGCGTAGAAGCGAAGTTGCTGCATCCGGAAACCGAAGCTGCTCTGACGCGTCTGGCGTGGCCAGGCAACGTACGCCAGCTGGAAAACACCTGCCGCTGGCTAACGGTGATGGCCGCCGGGCAGGAAGTGTTGATTCAGGATTTGCCCGGCGAACTGTTTGAATCAACGGTTGCGGAGAGTACTTCGCAAATGCAACCGGACAGTTGGGCGACACTTTTAGCGCAGTGGGCAGACAGAGCGCTGCGTTCCGGTCATCAAAATCTGCTTTCCGAAGCGCAGCCAGAGCTGGAGCGGACGTTACTGACGACCGCGTTGCGACATACGCAGGGGCATAAACAGGAAGCGGCGCGGCTACTCGGCTGGGGCCGCAACACCCTGACGCGTAAGTTAAAAGAGCTGGGGATGGAGTGATTCACAGCTTGTGTGTAAAGATTGATTATTGAGCGCAAATTGCTGGTATTTTGCGCTTTACTGTTCCGATAAGTTCAGTATGATCTTGCCCGGAAAACGGGGAGAGTCATTATGCTGGAATCAATAATTAATCTGGTATCGAGTGGCGCAGTTGACAGCCACACACCGCAAACTGCCGTTGCTGCCGTGCTGTGTGCCGCGATGATTGGGCTGTTTAGCTGAAGCTCGTTGTTTATGCCGGATGCGGAGAAAGTCGTAGGCCTGATAAGACGCGACCAGCGCCGCATCAGGCATCATGCTCAGATGCCTGATGCGGCGTAAACGCCTTATCCGGCCTACAAAAGCAATAATTTCAACAGGTTTTGTTGCCCAGCGCATCAGGCAATCTTGTTCTCAGCACATTGATGGCGCTTTCGTTTTCTACTTTGTAAACGAAGCGCCATTCACTATTTAAATCACCCGAGAGAACTGCTGCATCCGCGCTTTCTGGCGCAGATAGGTATCAAAGCACATGCAAATGTTGCGGATCAGCAAGCGACCTTTCGCCGTCACCTGTATTCCCTTCTCATCCACATCCACCAGCCCATCTTTTGCTAACGGGGCGAGCAGCTTGAGATCTTCCGCAAAGTAATCAGCGAAGTGCAAATCCCACTGTTTCTCAATAGGGGCGTAATCCAGACGGAAGTTGCAGATGAGCGACTTAATCACATCGCGGCGAATACAGTCATCACGCGTTAGCGCAATACCACGCCACAGCGCATTGCCTTGTTCATCCACTTGCTGATAGTACTGCTTCAACTCTTTCTGGTTCTGCGCGTAGCAGTCGCCAATCATGCTGATGGCGGAAACGCCCATCCCCAGCAGATCGGTATCGCCCTGAGTGGTGTAGCCCTGGAAGTTACGATGCAGCACGCCTTCACGCTGGGCCACCGCCAGCTCGTCATCCGGACGGGCAAAGTGATCCATACCGATAAACTGATAGCCCGATTGCGTCAGGAAGGCGATGGTTTCCTGCAGGATATCGAGTTTTTGCTGCGGACTCGGCAGGTCAGCATCTTTGATTTTGCGCTGAGCAGCAAAAATGGTCGGCAGATGCGCGTAGTTAAAGACACTCAGACGATCGGGGTTCAGCTCCGCCACACGTTTCAGGGTAAAGGCGAAACTCTCCGGCGTCTGTTTCGGCAGGCCGTAAATCAGGTCGATGTTGGTGGAGGTAAAACCAATCTCACGCGCATGGTTAAGCAGTGCAAAGATGAACTCTTCATCCTGCTCGCGGTTAACCAGACGTTGCACTTCTTTGTTGAAGTCCTGCACGCCCATGCTCAGGCGATTAAAGCCTTCGGCGCGTAAATGATCGAGTACATCCAGTTCGATTTCCCGCGGATCGACTTCGATCGAAATCTCCGCATCGGCATTGAACTGGAAGTTTTCGCGCAGCAGCTTCATCAGGCGGCTGATTTGCGCTTTATTCAGATACGTCGGCGTTCCGCCGCCCCAGTGCAATTGGCTGACGTGACGCCCGGCGAACAGCGGTGCACGATGGACGATTTCTTGCTCCAGCGCGTCCAGATACTGATCGGCCTTGTGCTGCTGGCGAGTAACAATCTTATTGCAACCGCAGAAGTAACAAAGTTTATGGCAGAACGGGATATGTACGTAGAGAGATAATGGACGCTCAGGATAGCGCGCCACGGCTTGTAAAAACGCCTGTTCGCCGAAGTCTTCTGAAAACTCCAGCGCGGTCGGGTACGAGGTGTATCGTGGCCCGGAATAGTTATATTTCTGGATCAGGGCCAGATCCCAGTCGATTTGCTGTACAGACATGCTCACTCCTTCCGATGGCGTCTCTGGCGGCTACGGCGTACCGGCGGATGCCCGTTTCGGGTCATCAGCCGGTTGCGCAGCCACTTTTGTCGCCGCGACAACCGCTGTAGTTTAACGAATAACCACACCAGATAACATATAACCGGAAGGGTTATCAGCAGAACGGGAAGGCCCATGGCGGCAATCCGTTAGTTGCCCCGCAGCAGACGCATCATGTCTTCTTGCTTCTCGTCTTCTTCCTCTTCTTCGTCATCGTCATAAGAGAGGCCGAGTTTCTGCATCAACTCATCAATACGATCCAGTTTAGCATCCACCCAGGATTGCTCTTCGGCGCTCAGGGTTTCGCCTGCTTCCAGACGTTCCAGCAGCGCATCCAGACGCTCATCCGTTTCCAGTAATTCCAACTCCGCCTGCGGTGAAAGCATAGGTTTCTCACTCTTCGGTTTGTGCTGTTTGGTGACTTTTTCAGTCACGCCCAATGGAATAGGGGTTTTACTGCCAATACGTGGATCTTTTGGTGCGTTCTGGCCTTTGCTGCCTGACGTGGTGTTTCCGCCCGCTGCGCGGCTGCCCGGCGCATGACCACGACGTTTTTTCTGACGCTTGCGGTCACGAGCTTCCTGATCCAGCTCCTCGCGTGTTTTTCGACGCGCTTTTGCATGACCTTTGCTGCGTGAGTTTGAAGATGATGGTTTCATAATGGTTCGTCTTTTAGCCGTTTTATTCAGTATAGATTTGCGGCGGAATCTAACAGAAAGCAAGCAAAGAAAAAAGGCGACAGATTACTCTGTCGCCTTTTTTCCTGACTCATAACCCTTAACGGGTCTTACAATCCTTGCAGGCCGCCAACACACCCTGTTTTTCCATTAGCCGGAACAATCCGTGTTGATTCCATTTCCGTTTAATTACGTCTCCGGACGTTTGTCTTCCTGACAATCCTCTGTCTTCGCCTCCTGGCGCTCCTGACCCTCATCCTGAGTCATTGTTCCTGTTAGCGTCCTCGCTCTATGGGTGCTACTTTACGCCTTTGCTTTAAACAAACAATCAACCGCCATCAGTATTTGCACATTTTCAGAGTTTTATATAAAAGCAATTCACTGATTTATATAGCTTATTTGACATGCATCGCAGAATTTTCTCTGCTATTTCGCATAAAGACTATCGGCAATGTCTCACAAAGCGTATGGCTTTTACTTACAACGCTCACGCCGAAAAATCCGCCTTTTATTATGGTTCAGGTATAATCGCCGCAAAGCTTTGACTGACGGAGACGACCGCTTTGACTAATTTGAATTATCAACAGACGCATTTTGTGATGAGTGCGCCTGATATTCGCCACCTACCTTCCGATACCGGAATTGAAGTGGCTTTTGCAGGCCGTTCCAACGCAGGTAAATCCAGCGCGCTGAACACGCTGACTAACCAGAAAAGCCTGGCTCGTACCTCAAAAACCCCAGGGCGCACCCAGCTTATCAACCTGTTTGAAGTGGCTGACGGCAAGCGTCTGGTTGACTTGCCTGGGTACGGTTATGCGGAAGTCCCGGAGGAGATGAAGCGCAAATGGCAGCGCGCGCTCGGCGAATACCTCGAAAAACGTCAGAGCCTGCAAGGTCTGGTGGTACTAATGGATATTCGCCATCCGCTGAAAGATTTGGATCAGCAGATGATTGAGTGGGCGGTAGACAGCAATATCGCCGTGCTGGTACTGCTGACCAAAGCGGACAAACTGGCAAGCGGCGCACGTAAAGCGCAATTGAATATGGTGCGTGAAGCGGTGCTGGCGTTTAACGGTGATGTGCAGGTTGAAACGTTTTCTTCGTTGAAGAAACAAGGCGTGGACAAGCTGCGGCAGAAACTGGATACCTGGTTTAGCGAGATGCAGCCTGTAGAAGAAACGCAGGACGGCGAATAATTTTCTTGCCTTAATGCTTGTGCCGGATGTGGCGTATCCGGCCCGTAAATTCAATAGATTACAATTCTACCGTTGGCCTGATAAACATAGCGCATCAGGCATTACGGATCTTTTCTTTCGCCCAATAAAAAACGCCCCAGTCATTACTGACTGGGGCGGCTAAAATATTCAGCCAAATCCGATTACGTGAAGTAAAAGGTCTGAAAGATAGAACATCTTACCTCTGTACCCTACGCGACTAACTTTACTCTTTTTTGTTCAGTTCAGAAAGCACTTTTTGTAATTTTTTTTCAGTTGTTGCATAGGAATTTCTAATAGCCATCACAAAACGTGACAGCTTATGTTGCTTACTTACGAAAAAAGGGCATGTTCAGGCGAATCTTAGTGCGCCTGATCCCAGTTTTCGCCACTCCCCACTTCCACCAGCAACGGCACATCCAGACGGGTACAGTTTTCCATCAGTTGATGAATCTGCTTCGCGACGGCATCAACATCATCTTTATGAACTTCAAATACCAGTTCATCGTGTACCTGCATGATCATACGTACACGCGGTTGCTCAGCCTGTAACCACGCATCAACGGCAATCATCGCCCGTTTGATAATGTCGGCGGCGGTTCCCTGCATTGGCGCGTTAATAGCTGCACGTTCAGCCGCTGCACGACGAGCACCATTGCTGGATTTGATATCCGGCAGATACAGACGGCGTCCGTCCAGCGTTTCAACGTAGCCCTGCTCTTTCGCCTGAGCACGGGTGCGTTCCATATACTCCAGCACGCCAGGGTAGCGTTCGAAGTAAAGGTCCATGTACTTCTGCGCTTCTTTACGTGGAATGTTCAATTGCCGCGCCAGACCGAAAGCACTCATGCCATAAATCAGACCAAAGTTGATCGCTTTCGCGCTACGGCGTTGCTCGCTGGTGACGGTTTCCAGTGGCAAACCAAACACTTCTGCCGCCGTTGCCCGGTGGATATCTTTTCCTTCCGCGAATGCGGTCAGCAAGCCTTTGTCACGCGAAAGATGCGCCATAATGCGCAGTTCAATCTGCGAGTAGTCCGCTGAGACAATCACATAATCCTCTGGCGCAATAAACGCCTGGCGGATACGACGACCTTCTTCGTTACGCACCGGAATGTTTTGCAGGTTAGGATCGGTTGACGATAAACGTCCCGTTGCGGTTACTGCCTGGTGATAAGAGGTATGCACACGCCCGGTTTTCGGGTTGATCATCAGCGGCAGCTTGTCGGTGTAAGTCGACTTCAGCTTCGCCAGACCACGATACTCCAGAATCACTTTTGGCAACGGATAGTCCAGCGCCAGTTCTTCCAGTACCTCTTCCGACGTTGACGGCGCGCCACCCGGCGTTTTCTTCAGCGGTTTAATGCCCTGTTTTTCAAACAGAATGGTTTGTAACTGCTTGGTGGAAGAAAGGTTAAATTCCTCATCTGCAATTTCATGCGCTTTCTTTTCCAGCTCAGCCAGACGAAGGGTGAGCTCTTCAGAATGATTGTGCAGCACTTTCGGATCGATCTTCACACCGTTACGTTCAATGCGTGAAAGCACTGGCACCAGCGGCATTTCGATATTCTCGAAGACGTTCAACGGCCCTTTGTGTTTTTGCAGATCCGGCCACATTTTCAGATGCAACTGCAAGGTGACATCAGCATCTTCGGCGGCGTAACGTCCGGCCTCTTCGAGGGCAATCTGGTTAAAGGTCAGTTGATTTTTGCCTTTACCCGCAATCTCTTCAAAAGTGATGGTTTTGTGCTTCAACCAACGTTCCGCGAGGCTGTCCATATCGTGACGCCCGGCAACGCTATTGAGAATGTAGGACTCCAGCATGGTATCAAATGCAATCCCACGCAGTTCAATGCCGTAGTTCGCCAGAATACCGCGATCGTATTTCAGGTTTTGCCCGACCTTCAGCGCCTTTTCATCTTCCAGCAGCGGTTTTAGCAACTCGAGTGCACGCTCGCGAGAGATTTGATCGGGCGCATCAAGATAATCATGAGCAACCGGAATATATGCCGCTACGCCTGGCTCGATAGCAAAAGAAAGCCCGACCAGGTTGGCAGAGATGTTATCAAGGCTGTCGGTTTCAGTATCAAATGCAAATACCGGCGCTTTTTCCAGCTTCGCAATCCACGCTTTCAGTGTTTCTTCATCAAGGATGGTGACGTAGTTGTCATAAGAAATCACCGTTGCCGTCACTTCTGGCGCTTCGTCTGCAACACTGGTTTCCTGTGGCTTCGCGGCTGGTTTTGCCCCTTTGGCCTGTAACCATTTGCCCGCTTCGACATCAGCAGTCCAGCGTTTGAACTCATACTTTTTGAACAGCCCCAACAACTCTTCCGCTGCCGGTTGCTGCACTTCCAGTTGTTCACAGGTCAGCTCCAGTTCAACGTCGGTTTTAATCGTCGCCAGCTGGTATGAGAGATAAGCAACTTCTTTGTTTTGCTCGAGCTTCGCTGCCATTGTTTTCGCGCCACGGAAGCTCAACCCTGCAATTTTTTCTGGCTCGGCATACAGCGTATCCAGCCCGCCAAGACCTTGCAGCAATGCCTGCGCGGTTTTTTCACCGACGCCCGGTACGCCTGGAATGTTATCAGAGGAGTCACCCATCAGCGCCAGGAAATCGATGATCAGTTCTGGCGGCACGCCGTACTTATTCACCACCTCTTCCGGTCCGAGGATGGTATTCGTCATGGTATTGATAAGCGTAATATTTGGCGTCACCAGCTGCGCCATATCTTTATCGCCAGTGCTGATCAGCACCGAACGCCCGGCTTTTTCGGCTTCGCGCGCCAGAGTACCGATAACGTCGTCCGCTTCTACGCCAGAAACCGCCAGCAGCGGCAGTCCCATCGCTTTAACCATCGCGTGCAGAGGTTCGATTTGTGCTCGCAGGTCGTCCGGCATTGGCGGACGATGTGATTTGTAATGTTCAAACAGTTCATCACGAAAGGTTTTTCCCTTGGCGTCAAAGACCACCGCTGCATGCGTCGGTTTATATTGCATGATCAGACTGCGCAGCATGTTGAGGACACCATACATCGCACCGGTCGGCTCGCCTGCGCTGTTAGTCAGCGGGGGAAACGCGTGATATGCGCGATAAAGATAAGATGAACCATCTACAAGGATAAGTGGATTTTGGGGGATCTGAACCATAATGTCCGTGCCTGTTTATCAGATTATGGGTAAAGGATGCCACAGACAGGATAAAAACATGAGTTTTTCACCGCTTTTCGTGAAAATCTTTTGTAGATCTTCTGGATCGCTCGCAAATCGTCATGTGGATAACTTTGTGCATAAATTATTTACATCGCTTTTAATTTATTATCATGCTTTTTACAGCATGATGTTTGTCTTTGTTTTTCATGCAGTTAAAAATAAAGCCATCCCTAATAATTGAGATAATGGGATTTTTTCTAATGTGGATAGATATGAATTATTTTTCTCCTTAAGGATCATCCGTTATTTGGGTCGTTTTCTGCTAAAATCTGCGCCTTGCGCTTCTTTAGCGCACTGTCTATGGCTAACCTTTTGAATAAATTCATTATGACGAGAATACTCGCTGCGATAACCCTTTTGCTGAGTATCGTATTGACCATTTTGGTCACTATTTTTTGTTCCGTCCCGATCATCATTGCCGGGATAGTAAAACTATTGTTACCTGTGCCAGTCATTTGGCGAAAGGTTTCACGTTTTTGTGATTTTATGATGTATTGCTGGTGTGAAGGTCTGGCGGTATTACTGCATCTGAACCCACACCTGAAATGGGAAGTTCACGGGCTGGAAGGGTTAAGTAAGAAGAACTGGTATCTGCTTATTTGTAACCACCGTAGTTGGGCAGATATTGTCGTACTGTGCGTGCTGTTTCGTAAGCACATTCCGATGAATAAATATTTCCTCAAGCAGCAGCTGGCCTGGGTGCCATTTCTTGGCCTGGCGTGCTGGGCGCTGGATATGCCGTTTATGAAGCGTTATTCCCGCGCTTATTTATTACGTCATCCGGAGCGACGTGGTAAAGATGTTGAAACCACTCGGCGTTCTTGTGAAAAGTTTCGCCTGCATCCCACCACCATTGTCAATTTCGTTGAAGGCTCCCGTTTCACGCAAGAAAAACATCAGCAAACCCACTCCACTTTTCAAAACTTGTTGCCACCAAAGGCGGCAGGCATTGCGATGGCGCTAAATGTACTGGGTAAACAATTCGATAAACTGCTTAATGTTACGCTGTGTTATCCGGACAATAACCGTCAGCCGTTCTTCGATATGTTAAGCGGTAAACTGACGCGGATTGTCGTACATGTGGATTTACAGCCTATTGCCGATGAGTTACATGGCGACTACATCAATGACAAAAGCTTTAAGCGCCATTTTCAGCAATGGCTGAACTCACTGTGGCAGGAAAAAGACCGGCTTCTGACGTCGTTGATGTCATCACAGCGGCAGGACAAGTAAATTTTGCTCGCCTCTGAATGAGCAGAGGCGAGTGAGTATTTTAATGAACAAAACGTCCGGCACGAGACATAAATTCTTCTTCGCTCATCTCCTGTCCGTTAAAAACAACTTTACCCGGTGTATAACGCAGCTGCAGCGAGGCGGTATTGTTGTCAATCGTGATTAACTGAAACATCTGACCTAATGTCATCATCCCGCTGATTTGTTTATCAGCCTGCTTTTGCGCTTTTTCCGCATCCATTCCTTCAGATAAATTAAGCTGTTTTGCGGTTTCTGTGACGACATTAAGCGGTAACTTCACATCAAAATTGAGCGATTTGATATCTTTGTTTGTGGATGATGAAGATTTGGCTGGGTCGGCAATACTGATATCCAGATTGGCATTTAGTTCGCCGAGTGCGTTCTTCCATCTTACCGGTTGTTTAATGGTCGGCTCACTTTGTTGTAATAACGGTAAATACTCTTTGAACAATGCAGCATTCACTTCTTGCAGAGCAACTTCATCGTTTGCTAACTCAGGGTGTGCAGCAAGCTGCTTCTGCATCGCAATGTTATACTGGATGATAAATTGGCGCACTGCTGAGGGATCAATAGATTCAGCAATCAATGACCACTCACCACTCCCGAGTTGCTGATTCCCTTTTGTTAACTTATCAAGTTCGTAGGTCAGATTGACATTGATATAATCTTTGTCTTTAACGCGATCCAGCCTGGTTTTTGCAACGAAAGCATCGATTTGGGCAACGTCTTCCCCGTGATTGATAATGTTAATCTGATTAAATTTCGACTCGCTTTCACCAACCGGAAATTTCTTTTCTTCTAATCGCGCCAGAGAATCAATGGTAAAACTTTTTGCCGTTACTTTGTTCATTGGTGATAATTGCAGAACAATATCTTCGACTTTGCCTTCAATATCCAGGTTAGACAATGAACTACCATCACCATTAAAAGTAAACTGGCCCTCACCAAAAGAAAACTTTCCATACTCTGCAGGGGCAACATCTAATGTCGTAGAGAATGAGCCACCAAACGCGAATCGCAATGTCGCTTCCACGGGCGATTTATTTTTCGCGGCGATAAATAGCGGTTGTGTCAGTTCATTATTCACTAAGTTCACTTTTGCCGCTGCCAGTGCTGGGATGACATTACCATGCATTAACATTGTGATGGGCAACGGACCGTGCTCAACATCCACATCAAATACAACTTTCTGGCCTGGCTTGATATTGAGATCGGGTGCACCGTTATCAAATGAAATTTGTATTTGAAAACGGGAATTAAAAAAGCCTTTGTCAAAATTTTGATAACTTAACGTCATATCGTAGGCATGTTCACCTTTCTTTTTAGCATCGTTAAAATCTTTAATAAATTTTTCGACACCAGGCTGAATTTGCGTACCTGTGTACCATGTGCCACCACCCCAGATTACGGCTAACGCAACAATAACACCTGTAGCTGACTTACGTATCATATAAATATTCCCTGATAAAACAGCAAAACTTTGAATATCCACTTATGCTGAAATAATGTCCAGCGGCAGGATGCATTATCAGAATGTATTTATATTTATTAAATAATAAAAAAAGCCCGTGAATATTCACGGGCTTTATGTAATTTACATTGAATTATTTTTTCTCGGACAGATATTTCACTGTATCAGCATACTGCTGAACAAAAACATCCATATTGCTGGTATCCATACCCTGCGGATTCAGCTGATATTTACCGTTAACAAACATCGCCGGAACGCCACGCAATTGCACGTCAGCTGCAGCTTTTTCCTGCTGAGCGACCAGAGATTTCACCACGAAGCTGTTCCACGCCGCGTCGTACTCTTCACCTTTAATACCTGCGTTGATAAATACATCGCGGATATCAGAAGCAGAACGAATGGTCTGGGTTTTCTGTACGCCTTCAAACAGCGGAACAGTCACTTTGTCTTCCACGCCCAGCGCCATCGCCACAGCCCATGCCTGAGTCAGATCTTTGCCCAGGTCACCACCCATGAAGTTGACGTGGTATTTAGTCATCTTCACGCCTTCCGGCAGTTTTTTCTTCACATTATCAGAAATATGCAGAACTTCTTCAAACTGATAGCAGTGCGGGCAGAAGAAAGAGAAAAACTCCAGCACTTGCGGCGCGCCAGCTACCGGTTTTTCCAGGGTAGTGTACTGTTTACCATCTTCATACTGCGCCGCCGATGCGCTAAACGCTAAAACTAAACCAGCCAGCGCCAGCCAAATCTTTTTCATGATCTACTCTCTCCGATTAATACATAGGTGTTAATTGCAAAGGGGGTTCTTGTAGAACTTTTGCCTGTTCTATAAAAGTCGCCGTCTGTCGCAGCCAGTAATCTTCCCCGGTTAACCACGGGAAATTTTTCGGGAACGCGGGATCAGCCCAACGCCGCATTAGCCAGGCAAGATAATAAACCAAACGCATGGCGCGTAAAGGTTCAATCAGTCCGATTTCAGCGGTGTCGAACTCGCTAAATTCTTCATAAGCTTCAATAATAGTTTCCAGTTGCATCCGCTGCTCGGCTTTATCGCCATTGAGCAACATCCACAAATCCTGAACGGCTGGACCATTACGTGCATCATCCAGATCAACAAACATTGGACCATCGCGCCAGAGAATATTCCCGGCGTGGCAGTCTCCATGTAGCCGCAGAACGGTGAAATCTTCCCGCCAGTGTGCTGTAACGGCGGCAATCAGCTCATCTGTCGCTTTCAGGAATGCCGCTTTCAACCCGGAAGGTATCAGTGTAGCGTCCTCAAACAGCTTGCGTGGCTCAATGAGATATTCGTTCAAACCGATGGTCGGGCGATGGATAAAAAGCTGTTTGCGCCCCGTCTGGTGCATACGCCCTAAATAACGCCCAACCGCTTCCATCTGATCGATATTATCAGCTTCGAACTGGCGACCACCGACGCTTGGAAAAACAGCGAAATAAAATCCCTGATGATTCAATAAAGTCTGACCGTTAAAGGCCACAGGTGCTGCGACCGGAACTTCATCATTTACCAGCTGCAACGCAAATTGATGTTCTTCGAGGATTTGATCGGCTGTCCAACGTTCAGGGCGATAAAATTTGACGACAAAACGTCGACGATCTTCGTCCTGAAATTGATAGACACGGTTTTCATAGCTGTTAAGCGGGGTAAGACCGGAATCCACCCGGATCCCATGCTCAAACAGAGCGTCCATGATGGTATCCGGGTGTAGTGTCTGGAAAGTAAAAGCGCTGTTATTCATCCCATCATCCGGAAAACATTACGAATGACGAAGGATATCATTTCACGATGATTTTGGTGGCGCCGCTTACAAGCTTTTACTCTTTAATTACGCCGCGAGCGCGTAACAGCGCCGTTTTGAAGTCTTCTTCATAATCTTTCTGCAAACCCGGGATCACCGCATCTTTCGCGGAATCACGCATTTTCAGGTGATAGATCAGAATGTCATCCGTCAAATCCGCCAGTTCGCCGTCAAAACCTGACTCTTTCGCCAGTTTCTGCAAAAATTGCAGCAGGTTAAGGTCTGGCTCTTTTTGCCAGGCTGGCTGGAGGAGTTCAATAACTTCATTCAGACGTTTACATTTCATAGTGATGCTCCTTACTCTTGAGACAGACACGTTAGCAGGGTCAATCCCACAATAAAAGAGGCGATATCGGTGAATCTGATGACGACGATAACAGGCGTTGTGCTGGCAGGCGGTAAAGCCAGACGAATGGGCGGCGTAGATAAAGGATTGCTTGAATTAAACGGCAAACCATTATGGCAACATGTCGCTGACGCGCTTATGACGCAGCTCTCTCACGTCGTGGTTAATGCTAATCGTCATCAGGAAATCTATCAGGCAAGCGGTCTGAAAGTGATTGAAGATTCACTGGCGGATTACCCAGGCCCTCTGGCAGGAATGCTTTCAGTAATGCAGCAGGAAGCTGGTGAGTGGTTTTTGTTTTGCCCGTGCGATACGCCTTACATTCCCCCTGATTTAGCAGCCAGGCTTAATCATCAGCGCAAAGATGCGCCTGTCGTGTGGGTCCATGACGGTGAACGCGATCACCCGACTATTGCTCTGGTAAACCGCGCTATTGAGCCTTTATTACTGGAATATCTGCAAGCAGGAGAACGCCGGGTAATGGTATTTATGCGTCTGGCTGGCGGTCATGCGGTTGATTTCAGCGATCATAAAGATGCATTTGTTAACGTGAATACGCCAGAGGAGCTTGCCCGATGGCAGGAAAAACGATGATACCGTTACTCGCCTTTGCCGCGTGGAGTGGTACCGGAAAAACTACGCTTTTGAAAAAACTGATCCCGGCATTATGCGCCAGAGGGATCCGTCCAGGGCTGATTAAGCATACGCACCATGATATGGATGTTGATAAGCCAGGCAAAGATAGCTATGAGCTGCGCAAGGCTGGCGCGGCACAAACCATCGTTGCCAGCCAGCAACGATGGGCCTTGATGACGGAAACACCAGACGAAGAAGAGCTGGATCTACAGTTTCTCGCAAGTCGAATGGATACCTCAAAGCTGGATTTGATTCTGGTCGAAGGGTTTAAGCATGAAGAGATCGCAAAGATTGTGCTGTTTCGCGATGGAGCCGGACATCGACCTGAAGAATTAGTGATAGACAGGCATGTTATTGCTGTAGCCAGTGATGTGCCGCTTAATCTTGATGTCGCATTACTGGATATTAATGATGTTGAGGGGCTGGCTGATTTTGTGGTGGAGTGGATGCAAAAGCAGAACGGATAAGCAAGAGTAGGCTGGATAAGACGCGCCAGCGTCGCATCCGGCATTTTTTTCTGCGCCAATGCAAAAAGGCCATCCGTCAGGATGGCCTTCTGCTTAATTTGATGCCTGGCAGTTCCCTACTCTCGCATGGGGAGACCCCACACTACCATCGGCGCTACGGCGTTTCACTTCTGAGTTCGGCATGGGGTCAGGTGGGACCACCGCGCTACTGCCGCCAGGCAAATTCCTGTGCTCTGTCCTGTGTCTTTTGTGCTGATACTGCGTCGGCTGCATTCGCGAAAGTCAGTCACATACTTCAGTATGCTCCTTCCTTCGCTTCATTTGCCGCCTTGTCTCAGCGCAAAATCCTTCGAACTCTGAATCAAAGCTGAAATTCTCTCAATCCGCCAAAACATCTTCGGCGTTGTAAGGTTAAGCCTCACGGTTCATTAGTACCGGTTAGCTCAACGCATCGCTGCGCTTACACACCCGGCCTATCAACGTCGTCGTCTTCAACGTTC